>QMLW01000429.1 GCA_003646935.1 Deltaproteobacteria bacterium | reverse complement strand
GCCTAACTCAAAGGCACCCTGTGCCCCTCCCAGGCCCATTGCCCCAATCGAGAGCCTGCCCCCATCCAGAGTTCCGAGCATGTGATGGAAGCCATGGCCTATGGGGCCCAGGAGATTATCCTTGGGCACCCTGCAATCCTCGAAATAGAGCTCGCTCGTATTGGATGCCCGCCACATCAATTTCTTGTGCATGGTTTTGGCCTCAAAGCCGGGTGTTCCGGACTCAACGATAATGGTGGTGAGCTCGGATTTTCCGTCCTCCCTGGTTCCCGTCTTGGCTAATACGATGGCGCCTGCGGTAATATCGGTTGACCCGTTGGTAATAAATATCTTGCTCCCATTTATTACCCATTCATCTCCATCGAGAACCGCAGTGGTCTGCGTGTTTCCGGCATCGGAGCCCGCATTGGGCTCGGTCAATCCGAAGGCCCAAAGGGTTTCACCGCGGCACGCAGGCGGGAGGTATTGTCTCTTCTGTTCTTCATTTCCGTAATAGTAAAGGGGTCCAAGACCCAGGGAATTGCCGGCAGCAACGGTGGCGGCATGGGATCCATCGACCCGAGCGATTTCCTCGGTGGCGATGATATAGCCGATATAGTCCATTCCCTGGCCGCCGTAGTCCTCGGACACGAACATCCCGAAGAGCCCGAGATCGCCCATGGCCTTCATGGTCTCGTAGGAGAATTCCTCCCTCTCGTCCAACTCGTTTGCAAGGGGCTTTATCTCGTTTTCAGCGAAGTCTCGTACGGAATTCCTGAGTATTTCGTGTTCTGTTGAAAGCGTGAAATCCATATCGGCTCCTTTCCCTATCTACTCCATAATAGGAGAATTGGCAATTGAAACTTTCAGCAGGATATCACCTATGCCGAATGTTTTGATGAATTACCTCCCTGGTCCTCTCGAATATCACCCGATACTCTCCGCCATTGGGAATCACGGTAACATTGGGCCCTAATGGGGCCCACTGAACATACCGGCTATTTCTAAAGAGGGCTATTGTTGGTGTACCAAGAAGCGCTGAGAGGTGTGTTATACCGCTGTCATGACCGATGTATAAGGCGGCCTCGTTGAGCAGCGAAACCAGGTTGTCTTTCTGGGGGCAACGGATAATCTCCGTGCTGCTATCCCATCGCTCTTTTTCAAATCGCTCGTAGAGCTCTTCTTCAGCAGGCCCCAAGAGCACAATCTTTCTATGAAACAGCTCTAAACATACCTCCCGCAACAGGTCGAACCAGAGTTCAGCTCCGTAGTTCTTTCTTTCACCCCCAGAGCCGGGATGTATCACTACCATATCGCCTGCTCTCACGTGATTCTTGCCATCAAGCAAGGGCGTTCTTGCGGCCTCCTCCATGGCTTGCTGCGGGTCTACCGGCAGGCCGGAGGCATGAAGACATTGGGTCAGGTAGTGCGCGACGTGGATGTTTTCCTCTTTGGAGGGGAATGGCCGAAAGCAGTGGAGGGGGGTATCCGGAAAGCATGCCCGCAAGCCTTTAGATGCATCACCATCGGGATCGGTAAGAAAGCAGATGATCCTCTCTAAATCCAAGGCAGGAAGATCCCTGCAGGTGGGTTTTTGGGAGAACAGCGTGTGCCACCCTCCCTTTTCATAATCAAACGATTTCTCGATGAGTGGCGTAAGAAAATCAATACCCGGCCTCCTTCCCACTACTGTCAATGCAGCCTCATGGACCAGTTGATAGAGGCCAGGGGCCAACAGGAGGGTATCCCCTAGGGCACTTGGACGGATAATCAGGATTCTCCTCCTCTCCTCGTGGATGGTCATCGTAATAACCGGATAGTCAGTTGCATTACTTCTACATGGTCCCTATCCACAGAGCAATAGCAAGGTCCTCATTTTCATTGGTGATACTCTGTTTTTTTGGGTTTGCAAGGTAGTGAACCGTATCTCCCTCGGTGAGATGGATGGTTCTCTCACCATGCTCTAGATTTAAGGAGCCTTTGAGTATACACAACAGTTCCTGCCCGTTCTTGATGTCTTTCCGTACAGGGATCGATTTGCCCGGTTCAATGACCAGTATGGCGCTATCGATGACCGTTCTGTTTTCTGGAGAGAAAAAACGCCGGGTTATAAATCCCGTATGGGGGATATCGATATCGTTCCACTCAGACCTGGGTATCAAGACGATTTTTTCTTGTTTGTTTGCCTGATTCAAGAGATCGCCGGCCTCAACTCCAATTGCAGTGCATATGTTTACCAGCGTATCCACAGAGGGAGGACTCACATCATTCTCCACCTGACTCAGGAAACCCTCGGATATGCCCGACTTTTCCGCTACTATCTTCAGCGTGAGTTTCCTCTGTTTACGAGATCGGCGAATCAGGGAACCCAGACTCATGAACGGGACCTCCTTGTTGGCGGTACAGGGGTGTACGAGGGCACAAAAACGATGTACATGTAATAATAATTTGACATAAGTTAATATTTAGTATATAAAAATATTAGTTTTTGTCAATATATAAAATCGCAGAGCGATTTTAT
>QMLW01000428.1 GCA_003646935.1 Deltaproteobacteria bacterium | reverse complement strand
ACGGCCGAGCTTGCAATATTGGATGGATGTTTGGATAACTCATGTGCCATAATAAGGTCCTCCTTTTCTAGTCTTTTTAATATCTTGACTATTTGTCCGGTTTCAAGATAATTTTTCATGTCTGTATGGTATTGTCAAACAATCATCACGTGGGCATGGCCATGAATCAAGTTTGCAGGAGATATTTTTTACCCAGCATAGATTGAATTTTAGTGTTTGCTCGGAATGTAAGGATTGGCAATGGGACACCTGAAAGGGCTCAAGGAATATTTGGATGAATTCTATGATAAGTCAATCTTCGATCAGGTCTTGGCTTCCAAAAAGCCTTTCGAGTTTCATATCCACGGCCATCGAGTTATCAGGGCCGAGATTTTGGAGAACTTGACCTATGATCTGAAGGTGGCAGTTGAAGATCAAGGGCAAGAAGAGATTCCGAAGATCCAGGTCAAGCTCCTCTACCCGGCAGATCTTGCCGATTCAGTCAGGCCACTTATCAAGATAGATGAGAAAACCAAATCGCTTCAATTGGAGCCCATTCTCTCACCTCACCATAGGTATTTCGTCAAAAACAAGTCGCTCTTCCCCCTGATGAAGGAAAAACAAGTCCTATTCTTTACGCTCCTCGAGGGCGAGGTTATCAGAGGCATTATCGCCGGTTTCAGCAGGTATGATATTACGGTTCGCTTGAAGGGAAGCGTACCGGTAACGATTTTGAGGCACAGCATTTACGATCTTAAGAATAAAAAAGGCCGCTGCTTTCTGAAATCCTTCCAGGAGAAGCGCCGGGATTGGGAGAAGAGCGAACTCTTTGTCTCGTAAAACGCTAAGGTTTTAACATTACTCTGTTATTCGGAACTTGGAAGTAAGATTTTGAATATCTCAAAGAAGCTTTGTGCAGGCATCGGCGTGAATCCGCAGCTAGTTAAAGGGGTTGCACCTATTTTCAATAGATAAGAAAGGCGCTCACCGATGTTCTTCTTTATCGGCGGAATTCAACCGAAAACGGTTACCATTGAGAAGCAGGCGAGGTCGTGCCCATCATGCGGGCATTTCGATGTTTCTCTCAAGAGGGTGGATCACTATGTGAGCCTGTTTTTTATACCGCTGTTTCCGGTGAAAAGGGGTGTTCCCTTTTTGATCTGTGAGAATTGCAACACCGTCCTCGATGAACGAGGCTACAGCATGGGTGCTGAGCACCCGGTGGGGGAGAAGAGGTGCCCCTCGTGTGGGAGGGAAGTGGATACGGATTTTGCCTTCTGCCCCTATTGTGGAAAGACTCTTTCATAGAGTAATGTCCGTTGTATCCCGATAGATATACCAAATTCTATCGGCCTTCGTCATATCACGAACGTACACGGCAATCAGCAGGTATGTGTCACAATCAGCTAAGCTCCTTGTAGATTGTATCTATTTCTTCCTGCGGTATATCAAAGACCACGTCATTCGGTGGGAGCGCCTCGGTTCTCATGAATCCGGGCAATTGATTTTCCACATCCGTCCAGCCCGCCGAGCGGTTAAAGGTCAGCTCCTCTTTGATGGTGGTGATGCCCATGTTTGTCATGTCCTCTGCCGTGAGATCCGTGCCATACCTGGCATTGATCAGCTTGGCGAATACCTCATACATGAGCTGCCCCTTGGAGGGCATGGCAAGAAGGCAATATCCCACGGAATCATTCGTGGCCATCAGTATCTGTTTGTCCCTCGACCTCTTCACCTGCCCTTCTTTGGAGAGGGAATCCCTGTAATCGAGGCCCGCCGTATGGTCCGCACCCATGGGTGAGACACAGTAGGTAACCCCCACGGCCTTACATGCCCTCGGATCATGGGCCGGGATGGCCTGTCCTTTGGACGTGGGGACACGATCGAGCCCGAAATAGTGTGCCGTAAAGGCGGCACCCTGCCCCACAACCCTTCCCAGAGGTGTGCCCTCACCGATCTCTCCTAAGAGCTCTAACACCCTTTGCTCGTCCCCAAACTGAATGGCCCCCGCTTCCATAACCTGAGCGATGGCACTGCCTACCTCGATGGTATCCACACCGAGTTCATCGCACATCCTGTCCATGTGTGCGATCGCATCGAGGTTGGTAATAGCCAGATTGGTGCCGAACATGGCCAGGGTCTCGTATTCAAGTGCGGAGGTGAGATGCGCACCATCATCACCATGGAAGACGATGGAGCATTTGACCACGCACCCTGGCATGCACCCATGCATTCGGCCTCCTCTGCTTTGATTGACCCGGGCGATCGTGTCCCCATAGATATTCTCTATCTCCTCAATGGGGCCACCGTGGTAATTCCAGCTCGGCATGCTCCCCAACTGGCTCAGGAACTTGATTCCGCCCGGTGTCCCGAACTGCGAGAACGACTGAGAGCCTTTATCCCCTTTCAGGGTTTCGATGAGTTCCTTGACCGTCTCCTTGAATGCCGCCTTGTCCATGGTATCTGCAATCTTGGCATCCTCTGCATTGATCACCATGGCCTTTATGCCCTTCGATCCCATGACCGCGCCGAGGCCGCCCCTTCCTGCGT
>QMLW01000427.1 GCA_003646935.1 Deltaproteobacteria bacterium | reverse complement strand
TCCTTGGTGAGCTTTGAGGTGTAGGTGGCGAGGGAATCATCCTGCACAATCTCCCTGACCGTGCCCTCTGCCAATCCCTGAAGGGTTCTGATCAGTAAATCGGGTGCAAGGGCCGCCAGCCTATCGTGCAGCTCACCAGCTGTCTCGCCCTCCCGTATAGCTACCTCCTGCTGCAAGAGAATCGGACCGGTATCGAGGCCCTCATCCATAAACATGGTGGTGATGCCCGTGGTCCTCTCGTTGTTGATAATCGCCCACTGGATCGGTGCGGAACCCCTGTAGCGAGGCAGGAGGGAGGCATGAATATTGATCCCTCCCCACCTGGCCGAGCCCAGGACCTTACCGGGAATTATCTGCCCGAAGGCCACTACGATAAAAAGCTCGGGCCGCAACGGCACAATGGCCTCGAGAAACCTATCGTCCAGCCTTTCCGGCTGGAGAATTTCGAGATGATTCTCCTCGGCCACTACTTTAACTGGCGAGGGGGATAGCTTTCGGCCTCTGCCGCTCGGCCGGTCCGGCTGGGTCACCACTCCTAGAACCTCGTATTTCTCACGGATGAGCCTCTCAAGGGTAGGGACAGCGAACTGAGGAGTACCCATGAAGATTATCCCGGGTTGCGAGGGAAAGGCATGCCGAGCCGCGTTCTCCTCCACTATGCATCCCTCTTCATTAACTTCCGTATCCTCCTCTTGTAGAGGTCCCTCTTCAGGTGGCTGACGTGATCGAGTATCAGGGTGCCATTGAGGTGATCGATTTCGTGCTGGATGCAGATAGCGAGCAGGTCTTCCGCCTCAATATCGATGGGCTTGCCATCCCTGTCAAGGCCCTTCGCCTTGATGTATTTTCTCCTGGTGGTCTTGGCCAGAAAATCAGGGACGCTTAGGCACCCCTCCTCAAAGTCGATATTTTCCTCAGCCAAGACGATGGTGGGATTAATCAAGACGTTCAGATTTCTTCCCCTCTCCCGGTAGCGCAAATCGTAGACAAAAACCTGTTTCGCAACTCCTACCTGATTTGCGGCGAGACCGATGCCCGAAGCCCGGTACATCATCTCTCCCATGTTTTCTATGAGATCCTGTATGTCTTGGTCAATATGCTCTACGGGCTCTGCCTTTTTCGTCAAGATCGGGTCTGGATAGGTAACTATCTCCATGTCTTACTAGCCTCCGCGAGCTCAATTTCGTCCATCGTACTCTAAACACTTCCGGCTGAAAAATCAAGCTCCTATACCGTTGCATCACTATCGATTCATATCCAAAACGGTGCCCCGTTTCTCCTTGCCATCACATCCCCCCGTATCTTACTATCTATTATAGAAGGGTTGAGATAGCAGGTGTACTCGGCAATGATCTCTCGGCGAACAGCGGATGACGATCGTCAATTACTGAAACGGGGTGCTCATCAATTTGGAGTAGCGCTCTCAGAGGAACAGGTCCGTCTCTTTCTCATCTTCCTACAGGGAGTATGGTCATGGAACAGAAGCATAAACCTCACCGGAATAACGGGAAAAAGGGAGATGCTCATACAGCTCCTGCTCGATCCGCTGGCGGCCCTTCCCTATCTCCCATCAAAGGGCACACTCCTTGATGTCGGTTCAGGGGCAGGAATACCAGGCCTGCCGCTTAAGATAGCAAGACCAGAGTATGAAATACATCTGCTGGAGGCAAAGGCAAAGAAGGTGAGCTTCCTAAAGGATATGATCAGGCAGGTGGGTCTCGCCGGGATTACGGCATACCAGGGGAGGGCGGGGAAAGGCGATGATCAGCCAGCCTTGTTGAATGGCTACGATATCGTTACTGCCCGTGCCCTGGCCCCCCTAAAAAAGACCATCCACCTGTGCTGCCCTCACATTAGCCCCGGAGGGCTTCTCCTTACCTTTAAGGGGGCAGGCATTGATCGCGAGTTAGCCAGCAGCCAGGGCGTGATGGAGGCTCTGGGCTTTTCAATTGAGACAAAGGCCGCATACCGCCTCCCTGAGACTCCAGGGGAGAGACATCTGCTCGTCTTAAAAAAGGAACCCAAGCGAGAGGAGGATTGTCAGTCATGACGGTTGTCACCAAAGAACTTGAGATAGAAACCGAGGGATTTAACGATGTTCACGATATAACGCCACTGGTAAAGGGCTTTGTAAGGGATCTCCCCTTTTCCGAGGGCTCCGTTACCATATTCGTTCCCGGCTCTACCGCCGGAGTTACCACTATCGAATTCGAATCGGGCGTGGTAGATGATCTGAAAGACGCCTTTGAGAGGCTCATCCCCCAGGGCATAGAGTACCGACACAATCTGCGATGGGGGGACGGCAATGGATTCTCTCACGTACGATCGGCGATATGCAAGACCTCGCTTACGGTGCCCTTCTCTGACAAGAGGGTACTCACCGGAACCTGGCAGCAGATCGTGCTTGTGGACTTCGATAACAGAAAAAGGCACAGGAGAGTGATCGTGCAGGGAATTGGCTGAGGAGGTATTGTTCGCTCCTCTTGGCGGATTTTTCTATCACCCCAAAGACAAAAGGGGGCAAGGCAATCGCACC
>QMLW01000426.1 GCA_003646935.1 Deltaproteobacteria bacterium | reverse complement strand
GAGGTAGACGGAGAGGGGAATGCGCTAAAAGGAATGATTATCCGGCACTTAATCCTACCCGATCGTACCGAGGAGTCATGCTCCATACTGGAATGGATCGCAGCCGATCTCTCCAATCAAGTCCCTGTGAGCTTGATGAGTCAATTCTATCCACCTACTACGGTGCCGGATGAGATAAACAGAGGGATCACCAAGGATGAATACGAAAGCGTGGTTGCGAGGGCGGAGGAGATTGGGCTTAAAAACATCTATCTACAGCCTTCCATCTTTGAAACGGGCGACCATTTGCTTCCGGATTTCGAAAAAGATGATCCCTTTGACTGGAGCAACCATAAACCTTGAGGCTATGGAGGGCTATCACAAAGCCAAAAGCATGCATGTCGTGGTTACGGTAGCAACCTGCCCGGTATGCCTTCCCATACCACTGAAACCCTACGAAGGTGAAATAAAGTTCATCTTCCAGTGCAATATGGGAAATATTGTGGTATAGGCAACAAGTGCACCGCATGATTCATGGTATTGCTTTATCTCAAGAGATGTCTCCATGAGCGAAGAAAAAAGCAATTACGTGTATTCCGTCTAATATCCAGTAAAGTAAGGAGATATGAAATGAGTGAAGAGGTAATGGGAGGATTGAAAGAGGTTGATGGCATTGAGGTAACTACCCTCATGGATAATTACGTGGATGTGCTCCTGAGGAACTCCCCTGGGGTCATGAGGCCACCATTGGCTATCGGGGGGAGTATCCCGACAGATACGATGCTGGCAGAGCATGGTCTGTCGCTCTTAGTGTCGGTTACCGGGGGCGAGAAAACACATTCTATATTGCTTGACTGCGGATATAGCAAGGTCGGTGTTCCCCATAATGTGGGAATGCTGGGGATAGATCTTGGGCAATTAGAGGCCATTGTCCTCAGCCACGGCCACATGGACCATACGGGGGCGCTGTATCCTATCGTAGAGAGCTTGGGCAGGTCAATCCCGGTAGTCCTTCATCCCGATGCATTTCTAGCACAGCGGTACTTCGGGCTCGAAGACGGAAGAAAACTCGCGTTCCCCCAAACGCTCGTACGTCAGGATATGGAGAGAAGCGGGATAGAGGTGATTGAGAGGAGAAACCCATCGCTCGTTGCCGAGGGCACTATTGCGGTCACAGGGGAAATAGAGCGGGTAACGGACTTCGAGAAGGGATTGCCCAACGCCCTCGTTGAGGTAAACGGGACCCTCGAGCAAGACAATATCCTCGACGATCAGTCCCTGGTGATCAAACTCAGAGGAAAGGGATTGGTGGTTATCTCCGGATGCGCTCATGCCGGCATTGTCAACACGATGCTGTATGCGCAGAAGATCACGGGTATCAATACAGTACATGCCGTATTGGGCGGTTTTCATCTCCAGGGCCCGGCCTTCGAGCCCATTATAGAGAAGACGATTGCCGAGTTTAAAAACATCAAGCCCGAGATGTCTATCCCCATGCACTGCACGGGCTGGAAGGCCATCAAGAGATTTTCAGAGGAGTTTCCGTCATCCTTTGCTCTCAACAGCGTTGGCACAAGGATCTCCTTTTAAACGAGAATTAGTATACATGAAGTATTTGATCTATCTCATTCTCATCCTCTATGCGCTCAGCCCGATCGATTTGGTACCGGAGTGGATAGCCGGGCATTTTGGCCTCATCGACGACGTCATCGTCCTGGGGGTACTATACTGGTATTTCATTCATCGTCCCGCCAAGATGAGGGCAGGCTACCAGAAGCGCTATTACCGAGAAGCTCAGGGTAGGAGGGCTGAAGGCTTTCAGGAGAACCATCAAAGGGCTCAACCGGCTAATGGTTCTTCAAAACGGGATCCCTATGAAGTCTTAGGCGTTGCAAGGGGGGCTTCAGCCGACGAGATCAAGGAAGCCTACCGGAAACTGGCCAATAAATACCATCCCGACAAGGTCACCTATTTGGGCGATGAGTTCAAGGAGCTCGCAAACAAGCGATTTAAGGAGATACAGGAGGCATACCAGGCACTGGTAAATAGATAATCTGAACAATACTGAACGGGGAGCCACGCTCTATTACTACCTGCCTAAGGGATTATCCTCACAGGCCTGATGCCCTGAGCCATTGTTGTGCGCGTGCTAATCTCTGATCCAACTGGACAGGCAGTAATGCACAAACCACACCGAAACGTATAACCATTTCGCCCCATGTGTGGAAGCCCTCTATCTTGATAGTAAGAACAACCTTGTTTATCTATGTTCACTCCTCTCCAGACCACGGTTTTCATTTTCGCTGGGTCTTTCTTATAACCATTGGGTATTGAGTTCCTCGGACAAATACGTATACACGCACGATTGCATTCGGGAATTGTTTTCTCGCAAAGAAACAGGTTTAAAGGTTTGCCTGGTATAAGCTTTGCGTCTGTTAGAACCTGAGCAAGCCGTTGTCTGGGATCAAACTGGGGAGTCAACAAAAGATTGTTCAAGCCAAATTCTCCCAACCCTGCCTGCACCGCTGCGTGTTTATGAGAGAGAACTCCTCTAAGT
>QMLW01000425.1 GCA_003646935.1 Deltaproteobacteria bacterium | reverse complement strand
GCAGGCAGGCCTCTGCCCCTTGCGGATGTCCGGCTTTTTGATGACTACGATAGGTAGGTTGAAACTGGAACAGTCGGCGAGATCGTAGTGAGGGGACCTATGGTCTTTAAGGGTTATTGGAACCTTCCAAAGGAAACGGAGTATGCATTCAGGGAGGGCTGGCACCATACGGGAGATCAAGGCCGTTTCGATGAAGACGGGTTCCTTTGGTATGCGGGAAGAAAGGCGGAGAAGGAGCTTATCAAGCCCGGAGGGGAAAACGTGTACCCAGCGGAGGTTGAAAAGGTAATCCTTCAGCACCCGGCCGTGGAGGGAACGGTTGTCTTCGGCGTTCCCGATTCCAAGTGGAAGGAGGGAATCAAGGCGGTATGTCAACTGAAGGAGGGCGCAAAGCTTGAGACACAAGAGCTCATCGACTTCGTCGGGGAGCGTATAGCCCGGTTCAAGAAACCTCAGTACGTGGAGTTCGTGAAAGAGATGCCCCTTTTGGATGATGGGTCTCCTGATAGGTCCAAGGTCAAGAAACTCTATACTTAACAGTAGTAAACGCACTATACGATGCTGATAAGGCCCTGCCCGCACATCGGCAGGGCTTTTATTTTTAACACAGACACATTCGCAGAGAAGTGGAGCCCAAGAAGACAGAGGCAATCATCTTAAGGACAAGGGATTTCGGGGAGTCTGACTGTATTGTAACCGTCTTTTCATCCCTTTGTGGGACCTTAAAGGGCTTAGCCAAAGGAGCCAGGAGAAGCTCGAAGCGGTTTGTCAATTCCCTGAACATCTTTTCTCATGTCAATCTGGAGTTTCGAGACAGGAGGAGTGGGGATCTCGTGTGGCTCGATTCGTGTGAATTGATCGATGGATTTCCCGGGATACGAGCGGATTACGCCTTGCTGTTAAGGGCCAGCTATGTGGCTGAACTCACCGAGACGCTTTTCCCCATCAATGTGCCCAGCAACGAAATGTTTCAGCTGTTAGGATGGGCGCTCGGTGCTATTTCAGATGGGAGAGATCTCGAAAAAACAATGATTGTCTTCCAGGCACGGGCCGTGAGCATAGGAGGCTTTAGCATTAATACCTCGAAATGTGGTCTCTGCGGCAGGGCATACAAGGGGGAGGGCAGGGCGCTCTTTCATCCCTCCAGTGGTTCAATAGTCTGTATGGCCTGCGAGAAGGAATCTGCTCTCACCCCAGGAATAGGCCCCAATGCAGTCCATGTTCTAACCCAGCTTCAGTCGCACGATCTACCAGCCCCTGATTCTCTTGACTGTGATAAGGAAATGCTCACAGAGCTTAGTACGGTCCTGGCAGCACACATCGAGCATCATATCGGAAAGAGGCTGCGATCAGCTCACTATCTTACGTAATATTGACATCATACAGGGCAAGTGATATGTATCGCCGTACTTTTCAATTGCACCTACATTCTTCTTTATAGTAATGACATTGGCCAAACACCTAACAACAGGCAAATGAAGATGAGCAAGGATCTCATGACATTTCAGGAATTAATTATTACCCTTGAGAGATTCTGGGCGGACAGGGGATGCTTGATACAGCAACCCTATGACCTTGAGGTTGGCGCAGGAACCTTTAATCCTGCTACACTTTTAAGGGCATTGGGCCCTGAACCTTGGTCTGTTGCATATGTGGAGCCCTCAAGAAGGCCCACTGATGGCAGATATGGCGAGAATCCAAACCGGCTAGGTCATTACTACCAGTACCAGGTGATTATTAAACCCTCTCCCATCGATATCCAGGATATCTACCTCGAGAGCTTGAAGGCCCTGGGTATAGAGCCTCTCTATCATGATATCCGATTTGTGGAGGACGACTGGGAATCCCCAACCCTGGGTGCCTCTGGTCTTGGATGGGAGGTATGGTTGGATGGCATGGAGATCACTCAGTTTACCTACTTCCAGCTAGCAGGCGGTATACGATTAGATCCAATTTCAGTGGAGATAACCTATGGCCTGGAGAGGATCGCCATGTATCTACAGGAAAAGGAGAGCGTCTTTGATCTCAGGTGGAACGATGAGGTTACCTACGGCGATGTACATAAAAAGGGCGAATTGGAGAACTCCATCTACTGTTTCGAGCTTGCGGACGTGGACATGCTCTTCAAGATGTTTGATATGTGCGAGGGCGAATCCAAGAGGGTAAGCGATCAGGGGATCGTGCTCCCCGCCTATGATTATTGCCTCAAATGTTCCCATATCTTCAATATCCTCGAGGCTAGGGGCGCTATCAGCGTTACGGAAAGGACCTCGTTCATCGCAAGGATCAGGGAGTTGGCAAATCTCGTGGCGACCAATTACCTCGCACAGCGCGAGGAGCTGAACTACCCCCTGATGAAGAAATAATGTGGCATCGAACAGAAACGAGCAGTGCTGTATCTCAAGTGAGCAAAGCATGATGAAATATATAAGTCCGAAATCCGAAATCCTAAATACGACGTCTCGGAAATTGCGTGAGCCGCAGGCATAGCAGGCTCAGTCATTATATATAAAACGGTGCGATATGGAAACATATCTAATCCTACCTGTGCGGGTC
>QMLW01000424.1 GCA_003646935.1 Deltaproteobacteria bacterium | reverse complement strand
ATATCAGCCTGCTCGCTCCTCAGCGCCACGCTCTTGACACTGACTGCCCCCCTCACGAGCGGTGTGATGGGAAGCGCAAGACACGTGCCTCCGCACGAGGGTGGGGTGTGCCAAATATATTTGTATCATAGATTTCTTGTTCTCGTTTTGATATCAAACCGTATGTCTGTTGTGGAGGCTACCGCCCCAGGGTAACCAGAAGGGCCTCCCGTGTCCAAAAAAGGAGAAAACGCTTTTTCTCTATCACCTGAAACACCACCTGCCAGCCCTCGGCTGCTTTCTCGTTCAATACGGTTTCTATCTTTTTCACGGGGAGTTTGCCGGATCCGAGAAGGAGCGTGCTGATACCGCTCTCGGCAATAAGCAGCACTTTGTATTCCTTAAACCCGGGACGAGAGGATGGGATTCCCGTGTCCACAGATGGTTCAGGTGGAGATTGAAGCGGAACCTGTATGGGCTGTCCGCAACCGGGACAGCTAGCCGTTTTCCCGGCATTCTTCGCGCTTACCGTGAGGGCTTTCCCGCAGTGGGGGCATGAAAACTTGATTGTATAGGAATTTCCTTTTTTCGGAGCGGCGAAGCCGCGTTCTATAAAATTGCGAAGCAATTTTATAACTTGATCTTAACCATGGTATTCCTCCGCTTGAAGTTACCTGTCTCCTTTACGAGGCATTATGAAGCCCTGCATAAATCGATTTTTCTTCTTTTTTCAGGCGAATATACCGCATCGATAATCTAGCAGGGGGTTTGGGAGCGCTGCAAGCACTTTTTGATAGTAAATTATGATGCAAAAGGAGGAGTTGAAGATCAGCCTGGAGCATACGAAAAACTTGAATCAATACGATAATTTCTGTAAGGTCGTGATCTCCAGATGGGGATTTCAGGTGAGGGATTGCATGATTTCTCGCTTATCACCTGAGGCGCCAGGTGATTAATCCATGTGAGGGATCATAAGGAGAGACTCGTATCTGAACGCGATCCCCTTTTATTACCTTAATCCTCCTTTTTTTCATCCGTCCGCAAAGAACACCTCTGACAACGGTTTCGTTCTCACATTCAATTTCCATGATTCCGTAACCAAGAACCCTCGTCACCACGCCTTCCAGTTCTATCAAATCGTCTCGACTCAAGGTACCCTTTTCACGGTAGATAGGAGATTGTTTTCTGTATAAGCAACACACAAACCACGCCACCTACGCTGACCCACAACCATTTCCTGCGGAGTATCTGCATGCAAATCCTCCTTTTTAGGGGGACAAGAGAGCCGCCTGTACCGTGCGTCGCATTTTTTACGTACCATTCTGTAAAGGCACAAGAAGCACCAGGGGATAAGAAATCACAGCTTCTCCTCGCAGTAGTCACAGTAGAACAGGCTCTCACCGCTTTCGAGTTCCTCGAGGGTAATGGCATTCTCCTGGGTGAGGATGTTCCAGTCCTCCTCGTTCATGCATGCCCTGCACTTCACGCTCCCATCATCCTCGCGCATCCCAACTATGTTTTCAGTTTCATGGGCTTCCATGGTTCGATATCCCTCCCATAGGTTCTCAGTCGCGATGCCTCCCTCCACTCAGCCTTGCCATTCACGCGTGTATTGGGGTGACGTCATCAGGGAAATTCAAGGATCCTGGACAGCACTGCCTCGATTGCACGTCCTCACGCACCTGATGCGTGGTGCCGTTAGCGCTCGATCCTCGTCACCACATGCGCTACAGGTGCCCGCAGGTGATGGTGCTGATCCTCTTGCCAATGCCACGGGTCACATGAACGTGGAGGACCTGCCCAAATGCCCTTTCCTCCGCTTAGAGAAAGCGTCTTCGAGGGGCAGTCCCCGAATCCATGAAATCCGTTGAGTGGGTGTGCTGTAATGCTATAAAGGAATAAGGGGAGCGGTTGGTGTGGTGTGTCCACACGAGCTGTCTCAGGGTAAAGTAGAGCCTATAAGCATGAAAAGCCTGCTTCACGTGACTATTGCATAAAGTGTTTTCCGGAAAAAGTGGGAGCCCACAAGCAAAGGCCTAGCCGAATGGCATTGGCATTAAAGGCTCACCACGTATGTAGCTTCACGGCGGGCCAGCATTTTGTTAACACCAACGACAAGTACCTAGGATAGAATAAGAAAGAGCAGCGAGATGACCTACCTTCTTTGATGTTCTATCCTATGGGAGAGGGCATAAGTCAAGCAGTTTTTTATTCGCGCGAGGTTGATCAACTACTTTTTATCCTTCAGCAAGTTTTTGAGCCCGGAGAACGGCTTGTAGGTGGAAGGCGGCACGTGCTCGCCTCCCGGTGTCGGCCCGTCATACCACTGCTCATCTACATACTTCGCGTGCTCATTGTCATGACAGTAGATGCATAGCAGCTCCCAGTTGCTGCCATCAGGGGGATTGTTGTCGTGATTGTGATCCTTGTGATGGACCGTGAGCTCACGAAGTCTCTTGCCCGAGAATTCCCTTCCGCACCGTGCACAGATCCACGGGAAGAGTTTAAGTGCTCGTTCTCGATAGGCCTTTTCACGACGCTCTCGGTTGCGCCTAGCCTCGGCAATGATATGATCCGTCT
>QMLW01000423.1 GCA_003646935.1 Deltaproteobacteria bacterium | reverse complement strand
GGTAAACCCCGCATGGGCCGTTTTCGCGAGCTCGATGGCCCACGTATTGTATTTCAAGTCCCCCGTGACTCTGCTTACCCGATTGAGGGCGTGCATCCATTTGGTGAGGTAGTGGTAATACTGACCGTCGCGATCCCATTCCGCACGTTCGTTAAAGGGATCGTCGGGGCTCCGCTCGTTCAGCTCCTTCCCGATCCTCAAGCCCCCCTTGGTGGGGTGGAGTGTGCCCTCCAGATCATCGAGTCCGCTGATCCATCCGGATCTGGGGTCGTCCTCGCGGTGCCGGCCGAGCACGGCATGGACCTGATCCACGAGGCGCAGTGCTAGACGGGTGTAGTGTTTATCGTGCGTGTGATGAGAGAGCCCTAGGAAGTTGCACACGGCAAAGGCATCGGTCCATAGATAGCGCAGCGGAGGGAGCTCCCCGGTCGGTGAAAGCCCGGTGAGTGTGGTAAACTCATCCATGAGTGCTCTGGCCGTTGCGATGGACACATGTTCTTTCATTTGTGCTCCGAAGGCTGGCCGTAAGAAGACTACGAACGGCCTGCGTTGTTGGATAAAAGATCTTTCAAGGAGATGCCCGAGCTTCTTCTCTTGCCTTCTTTTCGCTTTCAGCTATGAGCTCAATATAGCTATAAGCTATCAGCTTCTTCCTGCTTTGAGCTTCCTCACAGCCTCGATGCATATAGCGATTTTATTTGCAAATGGACGTCCTCCAATCCACGTGTCCCACTAATCAATCTGAAAAAGCCCCATTCCAGAGCTTATCTAAAAATTCCTTATAAGGGAGAATGGTTACCACACCGATCCTTCTCACGCGGGGCTCAAGGCTTACGCAGAGATATCGCTTAAGGATATTCTCTTCGGCGAGGGCCTGAAGCGTTTTGATATCGTGGGGTGAGATATTCTCTTTTGCCTTGGCCTCAACTGCGGTGTGATCTCCAATGATGAAATCCACCTCAAACCCCGAGGATGATCTCCAGTAACTGACTGGTTCTCGCTGGATATAATCTCGGTAGCACATAAGCTCATGAAAAAGGTAGGTCTCAAATCCTGCTCCAAACTCGGGCGTACCGGGATGGAGCAGTCTTCCCTGTAAGCTAGCTGCAACGCCCACATCGAAGAAATAGTATTTTGAAGAGGCAAGGGGTTTCCTCTTTTTTGATTTTCGCCACGCTGGAAGTTCATGAAGAATCAGGGTGTCTTTAAGGATCTCGAAGTACTCATAGACCGTGGTTCGCGCCACTTGGGCATCATTGGATACCTTCGTAAAGTTCACGATCGTACCGTTACACAGTGCTGCGATCTTTAGGAACCTGCTGAACGCAGGAATGTTTCGAACGGCTCCTTCAGCCACGATCTCCTGTTGGAGGTATAGCCCAGTGTAGGACTCGAGATCAGCAGAGGGATCATCGGAAAAATAGATCGAGGGAAGCAGTCCTCTTTGGATGGCACGGGTCAGATCGAAACGTTCCCCTAATTCCCGGCGGGTAAGGGGGTGCAGTTGTTTGGTCCTCGCACGCCCACCAAGGAGATTGATTCCACCACGCCGGATCTTGCGGGCACTGGAACCGGTCATGAGAAAACGGATTCCCCGCGCCTCGATCAGGCGATGGACCTCGTTCAGGAGTTCGGGTAGGCGTTGAATCTCATCTATAACAATCAGACGGTCCTGCGGATTTACCTCTTGTGCGATCCGTCCGGGATCCCGACTTAAGGCCAGAAAGATCGAGGTGTCCAGAAGATCATACACTTTCGCTTCTTTCATGGTATGGTTGATCAGGGATGTCTTGCCGGTCTGGCGTGGTCCAAAAAGGAAATGGGACTTTTTATCGAGGAGAGGAGGTAGACTCAAAATCCGGTCGATATACGGAGCACTTCGATCTTTATTTATCGTCGCTTTCATCGTCATATTTAATACTAAATGACGATAAATATGTCAATAAGAAAATTATGTTGCCCCGTTCAGGGAAGTCTTGTGCTTGAGGGATTAGCCGCCTCAGGTCTAACGCGCCAACCGTGTTTGTATCCGCTGGTTTTTTTAAGCAGCCTTCCCGTAGCACGACATCCCGACCGTAATACAATCTACAAAAAGTCAGGGCAAAGCCCTTCATTTACTGCATCAAGGAGCGTTACGCAATTTCTGCACGAGCCCCTTCAATCAAACGTACCGATTTCTAAGAACTTCTAATATTATTACGTCCCCTATTACATCGTTCCAACGTGGAGCAAGCCAAGGCCTTTACTAAAGCTCTCATTGCCTTTCTGCTGGATCATTAATCCCCAGCCCTTTCATCTCCTGGCGAGGTCTCTCG
Organism: Deltaproteobacteria bacterium; assembly: GCA_003646935.1. GTDB lineage: Bacteria > Desulfobacterota > DSM-4660 > Desulfatiglandales > B25-G16 > B25-G16. Next base: position 244 of record QMLW01000423.1, on the reverse strand, counting down.
CCGCACAAAAGGTTGACCACATAATCGTGAGTCCAGCTCTGAAGCACGTGTGAGCAACCTCAAGTGTAGCATGTGTTTGCGATGGGATGAAAAATTATTTTATCGCAAAAAAAACTAGACATCCCTTTCGCATTTTGCTAGCATAGCGTGGGAAGAACCATTGACAAGGAGGTGCCACGCCATGCACCAGACAGAAACGAGATCCATGTTTCAATCCGGTCGGGAGATCACCGGAGAAGAACTC
>QMLW01000422.1 GCA_003646935.1 Deltaproteobacteria bacterium | reverse complement strand
TATGGAGTCCACATCGGGCTTATCCATCTGCTCCAGAAACTGCCTGGCATAGGTGGACAGCGACTCGACATACCGCCGCTGGCCCTCCGCATAGATGGTGTCAAAGGCAAGGGTTGATTTGCCGGAGCCGGAAAGCCCGGTGATGACCACGAGCTTGTTTCTGGGGATCTTGAGGTCGATATTCTTTAGATTATGCTCCCTCGCCCCTCTGATTATTATTTCTGTTAAGGACATGCGCGAGTTACTCTTCATAAAATCGCTGCGCGATTTTATATAACGTCCCGCAAGCGGGACTGAAAAAAAGAATTTCCTATACAATCAAGTTTTGCCGGTCCTGGATCGGGGTCCAGGATGACGGATCCGGCATCCAGTAAAGTCAACATACTATGGAAATACCTATCGGGCAAAAGATCCCACAAGATCTATTACATCAAAGAGCCTACGCGAAGCGTGAGCTCTTTCCCTTTTCTGCCCTCTCACCAGAAAAGGGGAAAAACTAATTCCTCAGCGATCTCTGCGTCTCTAGCGAAGCGGGCGGTGAGATCCATGCTTTAGCCTCATGCCTTTAGTCTTCGGTCTTTTGCCTTGTGCCCGCGATTTTTGCCGCCATCTTTACTGCGGCGATCAGGCTGGACGGATCAGCCATTCCCCTCCCGGCGATATCATAGGCGGTACCGTGGTCCACCGAGGTCCTCACAATGGGAAGTCCCAAGGTGATGTTCACCGCATTCGAGAAATGGAGCAATTTCAGGGGAATCAGGCCCTGATCGTGATACATGGCCACCACCGCGTCGAACCGTCCGTTCACTGCATGGTAAAACACGGTATCAGCCGGAAAGGGCCCCTCCACGGAGAGCCCGCTATCCCTCACCTCCTCCACCGCCGGCTTGATGATCTCCATGTCCTCCCTGCCGAATAAGCCAGCCTCCCCCGCGTGAGGATTCAGGGCAGCCACCGCCACCCGTGGGTTTTCGATACCAAAGTCCCTCTCCATGGCATGGCAGGTGATAGTTATCGTCTTCATGATGAGCTCTTTACTGATCTTAGCCGCGACATCGCGTAACGGACAGTGGATCGTCGCAAGCGCCACCCTGAGCTTCTCCCCCGCCAGCATCATGGTGTAGTCCTTTGTTTGGGTGAGGTGGGCGATAAGCTGGGTGTGGCCCTCGAATCCATAGCCCACCTGGTTCATGAGCTCTTTGTTGATGGGGCAGGTAACCATAGCCGCAACTTCACCGCTGGTAGCCAGCTCAACCGCCTTCAGGATATAGGTAACCATGGCCGTGCCGCCCTCCGCCGTGGGCCTGCCGGGGGTAACGGAGCCCTTCTTCAACCTCGAAACGGGTATCACATCGATTGTTCCGGGCCTTCCGACCGCATCCATGGGACTTTGTATTTCTCGAAAGGGAAGGGGGCCTATTCTCTTCGATACGATTCTCAGGAGACACACATCTCCCAAGACGAGAGGCCTGCACACCCTATAGATATCCTCCCTTAAAAAAGCCTCTGAGATTATCTCCGGCCCTATCCCGGCCGGATCACCAATGGTTACGGCAATACGTGGAAGCTCAGCCATCAAAATCCCTTTCACTGTTATCTTGCCAGAGAGAGCATATTATAGTTTCCATTTCACCGCTAAGGCGCACATATGATTGATCTTTTTTTCTTTGCCGCTGACCCCAGCTAAATTGGCTATCGCATTTAACGGGGCAGGGACGCCGGCAATGAAAAATACTCATGCCCTTCGGGAAAGGCCTGCTACCTACAAAGAGCCTACGCGAAGCGTTAGCTCTTTCCCTTTTCTGCCCTCTCAGCAGAAAAGGGGGGAAACTTATTCCTCAGCGATCTCTGCGTCTCTAGCGAAGCGGGCGGTGCGAAATAGAGAGCTCTATTCACGTGAGACAAAAACATATACGTTTGATCCTGGCTCCCAGGATTACACTCCCGCGAAGCGGGTATGGTAACCAATCCTCATTGCGTGTGTGTCTGTGGCAAATACTAAATCATAATCTTTCTTTATCCCCCTCTTACTGAATTCCTGTCAATAAAAAATGAGATCTGTGTGTTCGCTTAATAAAAATGTCCCCTCTGACTAAATATATTTCCAATTATTGCAAAAAGAGTTGCATTCATTGCAAAAATGTGATAGTGACTCTAGTAACCTTTTCAATACAAACTAAGATTATTTATCGGTGAAATATAGTGGAAGAGCTTGGCCGCAACGAAATTTTAGAAAATCTCAGGCTGCTTTCTGAGTGGCTACATGTGAAATACCCTGGTGAAACATTTGAGATTACTGTGGTTGGGGGAGCTGCTATGGTGCTCAGCGGCTTTAAAGAACAAACCAAGGATATTGATTTAATAAAGCCTGAAACACTACCAGTAGCTCTAAAAAATGGAATCGTATATTTCAGCAAGGCAAAAAGATTGTCTCCGGGATGGCTCAATAATTATACGGCGAATATCCTGAGGAAGGCGAAACTATCGAGATTACCGGAGTATTTCAATGAAACATCTCTCGCGATTGATATTTCTGACAACCTAACGGTCAATGTAATAGGTAGGCAGGCCCTGC
>QMLW01000421.1 GCA_003646935.1 Deltaproteobacteria bacterium | reverse complement strand
TTCCTGCGTGTCGTGACGGCCTGGAATCCTGATCCGTCACCGCAATGGTGGAGGCCGTCATTTTCGCCTCGCCGGCCGGTCCGATGGAGATGATCCCTATATCGTTTCCGTATTTCTCATGAAGGTGGCTGACCAGCTCGTAGTTTCTCTTTCCAGAGAGCTGGGGGGCGGGGAGGAGCTTTGTTTCTTTTGCATCTAGAAAAAGGATATGGGGTTGATCATTCTTGGGTTTACCCTGGATGATGATCGCCTTGATACCCAAGCGATCGAGCTTCTGTGCTGCTGTGCCGCCGGCATTGCTTTCCTTGATGGTACGTGTCAGAGGGCTTTTTGCACCAAAGGAGGTTCTTCCAAATGAGGGGGCCATGGTTCCGGCAAGAAGGCCTGGCGCTACTATGAGTTTGTTTTCACTGCCCAATGGATGCGTATGAGCGGGAACCTCCCTCTTCAAGATCCTCGTGCACAGGGCCCTCCCTCCAAGGAGTCGGCAGTCCGATGGGGTTTTTTCGGTCGTGACCGTATGCTGCGTCATATCGATTCGAATAATCTTTTCCATGTTTGCTCCTCTTCGATTGCATCAGGTTTTGATCAGGACTGTCTACGAGCGAGGCTCTCCAGATATTCCTCCCACTCGATGGGCAGGAGATACTTCTTTTTGTTGTTACAATCCTTGCAGGCGGGCACGAGATTTCCCCTCGTGCTCTTACCGCCCCTGGTGAGCGGCACGATATGATCCATGGTTAATTCCCGTGGATCTACCGATCGCCCGCAATAGTGGCACATCCCCTTAGCGATCTTCTTCTGCCACCATGCGGATTGCCGGAGTTTTTTCGCCTTTTGTTTTTCGCGGCTTATTTCACCTTTATCTATGGGAGAGTCGAATGAAATTGCGTAATCTCCTTTCTCCTGTTTTATTGAGACAGCACTCAGAACATATGCACTGCTGATCGTTCTATATCATAATGCCCTTTGTCCCGCTAAGCAATCTTTGACATCACAGGATAGAGACCTTTCTAAGGTGTATGGTAGAAATTAGGCTACGCTCACCGATAGTTGTATTTACCAGCAGAGATTGCTATAGGTTTAGTATGGCTTTCCCTTAGTGCAGGAGAACTGTATGAAGGTTGCGATCTCAGCAGAAGGCATTACCTTGGAGGCAGCAGTAGGCAGAAGGTTCGGGATCTCCCCGTATTTCATCATCATTGACCTGGACACTGGTAAATGGGAGGCGGTTTGAATCGATGGAGTTTTTTTGGAGCGAGCAATATAGCAAGCGCTTTGAAGCGTTCCGGCAATCAGTTCGTTACCATGCTTCCGATGCTAATAGGTGTGGTGCTGCTCATAGGGCTTTTTAACGCCCTTGTTCCGGCGGAATCACTCGCATCGCTTTTTACCGGGAATGCGATACTCGATACCCTCTGGGGGGCATGCTTTGGAAGCATTCTCGCCGGGAATCCCGTGAATAGCTATGTAATTGGGGGAGAGTTATTGAAACGAGGCGTAAGCCTCTTTGCGGTGACGGCACTGATTATCACGTGGGTAACCGTGGGCTTGGTTCAGCTACCTGCTGAGATGGCTGCCTTGGGCAAAAGATTCGCCCTGCTCAGGAATGCCATCTGCTTTATTTTATCCATACCCATTGCCCTTCTTGCCGTAGTAACCCTTAACATCATTGTGGGGTGAGTTGCGTGAACAGAGGAAGTGGGCGAGAAACAAAAGGCGGAAGGCCTCTCAAACGTATAGGCCTTTTTCCGATCTTCGTGTTGCTTTTCTACGGCATCCTTTATGCCGCTGCCCCTAACACGGCGTTAATAGCCTTGAGGGCCAGCGTCAAGATATCGGTTACTATTGGTGTGCCCCTTGCCCTGGTCTTTGCAGTTATGTTTTTCTTGAATCTTCTCGTTAGCCCGCCTCAGATTGCAGGCCTTTTTGGTAAGGGCGCAGGCGGTAAGGGAATGTTGCTCTCGATTGCGGCCGGAATTATCTCAATGGGGCCTATCTTCGCGTGGTACCCTTTGATGAAGAAGATGAGGGAGGAGGGGGCAGGAGAAGGCCCGATAGCCGTTTTTCTATACAACAGGGCCGTCAAGCCGTTCATTTTACCGGTGATGATCGCCTACTTTGGATGGGCATATGTGGTGATCGTAACAGTGTTGACTATCCTAGGATCACTCGCACTCGGATATTCCATGACCATTATCTCTCGCGATTGAACCTGTCAATAAGGGCGCATGTTCAGGCCGGAAGATACTTGCGGGTTCAGCGACATTTTCGATTGAGGGGATCGTTGTTCTAAAAGGTGAAGCGGTTTAACTCTCCTGTATCCAGGTCTACATAAACCATGGTGTTTCGAAAAACAGTACCCCGATTCAAGACGATCTTCAGCACTTCCATGACCTCCAATGCCCCAATAAGGGCAGGCGTTACCGTTGGAACCCCGAGGACCGACTCAGGGCTCTTTGGGTCAGCTCTCTTCATCAGCTCACCTCTGTACAAAAGCTTGAGACCCACATCATCCGGGAACACGGTCATGAGCTGGCCTCCGAAGCCCGCGAGTGCGCCATGTACCAAGGGTATTTT
>QMLW01000420.1 GCA_003646935.1 Deltaproteobacteria bacterium | reverse complement strand
TAGATAACCAGCTGACCACCGGCCATGCACGGGTCCTCGTGAGCATCGAGTCTCCTTCTGCCCAACGCACGCTCAGGGATCTCATCGTCAAGAAGGCGCTCTCCGTCAGGCAGACCGAATCCCTGGCAAAGAAGCTCCAGGCTCCCTCAAAACCAAAGGACACGGGAGCAGAAGGCGATCGCTATATACGTTCCCTGGCCAAGGACCTTCAACGATCCTTGGGCACGAAGGTCACCATCACGAAGAAGGGAAAAAAAGGACGGATCGTCATAGAGTTCTATTCCGATGAGGAGCTCGGTCGTCTCATAGATCGATTATCGTGATTTGCCCTGATCCGCCATCTTGGCTCATTACCCTTGAATAACCGCTGAATATTGTCCCTATGCCTGAAGGTGATCAAAAGGGACATCCCAATCGAGGCAACGATCAATAAATCCGAGTGATCACCTATGGATAACCAGCCGGGCAGGCTCAAGGCAGCAGCCATTGAACCCAGGGAGATATACCTCCAGGTAGCGACCACGCCAAGGAATATCGCTCCGGAAAACATACATGAGATCGGTGAGATGGCTAAAAAAACCCCGAGACACGTGGCAACTCCCTTTCCGCCCTTGAAACGGTTGTACACCGGGAATTGATGACCCAATAAGGCTGCCAGGCCAACCAATCCCTGCAATATCTCTTCTGTTTCCGGCGACGACGGTAAAAAGAAGACCACGGCCCCGACCGGGATGAATCCCTTAAGGGCATCCAACAGAAGGGTAACGAGCCCCCATGCGATACCTACCTCTCGGGCAACGTTGGCGGCCCCGATATTGCCGCTGCCGACCGTGGTAATATCCACACCCGCAATTCTTCTTCCGAGCACTAGACCAAAGGGGATTGAGCCCAACAGATACGCCCCTATCATCGTTCCTATATAAATGCCCCACATCTCCATCGGTGGCCTACAACCGGAAAAAAGTTTTTCTTTCTTCAATCTCCTGGTATATAGTGATCACACGCCAGTGATCATTCAAGTACCATAGGATATAGACGTTTATCCTCGGTTGCAATTCAATTATTCAAAAAAGGGGGCTCCATTGAGCGTACTAATGGTTATGGACGGCCAGGGAGGCGGAATAGGCAGGACCATCATCAGGAGGTTGCGGGATGCCATTGGCGAGGAGGTGGAAATACTCGCCCTCGGCACCAATTCGGTGGCTACCTCTCAGATGATGAAGGCGGGCGCTAATCGAGGAGCTACCGGCGAGAATGCCATTGTAACAACAGCCCCCGATGCGGACATCATCATTGGTCCGTTGGGTATTATCATTGCCAATGCCATGATGGGTGAGGTGACGCCGGAGATGTCAAAGGCCATCGGATCAAGCAAGGCCCTGAAGGTCTTGATACCGTTGACACAGGAGCGGGTCGAGATTATGGGCCTTTCCGGCGAACCCCTTCCCCACCTTATCGATCAGGTCATTGACCTTATTAAAGGAGGAAAGCAAGATGTGTGAGGCATCAGCCTATCTGATTCAAGACGGGAAAGAGGAACTCATTCTGGAAAACGTAGATGAGTTACACAGGGAGGGCGATGTGATCAAGATGATAAATTTGTTCGGGGATCAAAAGGCCCTGGAGGCCCGGATACGGATGATCTCCTTCGTGGACAACAAGATCGTCCTTGAAAAGCCCTAGCCCTGTTTCAGTCGAACAAGGTGATCCGTAAGGTCTTTATGGAGAAGAGCAGGCGGGCTCAAGACAGGTGGCCACCAAGATTGTTCATCCTTCCAAGCCTGATATGGTGATGAGCTCCGAGAGGACCTCCTCTCCGCTCGCTACGCGTCCGGGGAGGGAAAGATAGAAAGAGCCTTCCCTCTTCCTTTCTCGTTTCATGCAGCCCTCGCCATATATCCTGCACTTGCTGGATAGCTCCTCCATGGCTACCCTTTGTTGCCCATAGGTGAGTATCCCGCTCTCGAGCAACTTCACGATAGCCTTTATGCGAAATCGATCCATGCCCACAAATCCTCGGGAAAGCTGATCATCGTGTCCTCCCTCCTTGACCACGAGCGCCTTGTCAATAAGGTACACGGGATAGCGGCACGAGATTCTCAACCACAGATCATAGTCCTCGGCGGCTGGAAGGCTCTCATCGAAAAGACCGATCTCATCGAGCAGGGAGCTCTTCAGCATCACGCTCGATGGGCTCACAAGGCACAGCTTTAGGGATTGGGCGAATATGTCCCCTGATGGTTTTTTATGTCTTTTCCTCGGGTTGACCCGCCTCCCATCTCGTATCCATATCTCCTCGGTTTGACAGGCAAGGGCACTCGGATTTCTCTCGAGAAACGCTATCTGAACGGATAACTTGTCCTCGAGCCAGTAGTCATCTGAATCGAGAAAGGCAATCCACGGTGCAGCAGCTCGTCGAATACCGCTGTTGCGTGCGGCCGATACCCCTCGGTTCACCTCCTGCCGTACATAGCGTATCATCGTCATGTAGGGTGCAAGCGCCTGATAGGTATCATCACTGGAGCCATCGTCAACGACGATGACCTCGTAGTCCCGGCATGTCTGCTGCAGCACGGCCCTGATC
>QMLW01000419.1 GCA_003646935.1 Deltaproteobacteria bacterium | reverse complement strand
GCATCGGATGCGGGGTATGTGTCGCAGCATGTCCCAGCGAGGCTACCTATCTAGAGCTACGAGAGGATAAGAAGGATCAGTTGCCAAACGCCTCATTTCACGAGTTGCATGAGAGGATTTTAAGCGAGCGACGATGATTGTGTGATCGTTACGATTTCATGAGGCCGGGCAAAAACAGGCTCAGGGAGGGCCAGTAGGTAATGAGCATGAGGGTCACAAGCAGCAGGAGCAGAAAGGGCAGGGTTGCCCTGTAGAGCTGGACAATGGGCCGCTCAAATCGGGAGCTCGCGATAAAGAGGTTGAGGCCTACAGGAGGGGTATTGTAGCCGATACAGAGGTTGGCGAGAAATATAATCCCCAGATGGACCGGATCGACCCCGAATCGAGCAGCGAGAGGCACGATCAAGGGAACCACTACCAGAATGGCGCTGAATATATCCATCATACAGCCTACCAGGATCAGGAAGAAATTAAGGACAAGGAGAAACACGAGCCTCGTATGGATTATCCCTTCCATGGCCTTTAAGATCTTCATGGGGATAAAGGCGTCGATGAGGTAGTTGGTAAAGCCCAGGGCGGCCCCGAGGATGATCATGATGCTCCCCACCATTTTCATGCTTTCCCTCATGATTCGGGGTACGTCCCCGCGAAGGCGTATCTCGTGGAATACCAGGGTCTTGATCAGCAGGACATAGACAACCGTAAGGGCAGCTGCCTCGGTAGCGGTGGCGAAGCCGGAGTATATGCCGGCGAGAATGAACAACGGGATCGGAAGCTCCCAAGCGGCCTCTCTTAAGGCCGAGAGGAGTTGGACAAAGGAAAAGGGAGGCCGCTCGAGCCTCCACTTCTTACCCATGTACACGGAAAAAGGCAGGGGATCCCCACTATCAGGATTCCGGGCAGCAACCCGGCAACAAAGAGCTTCTCGATGCTCGCACCCGAGACATACCCATAGAGGATTATGGGAATGCTTGGGGGAAAGTGAAGCCCCAGGCTCCCCGAAGTGGTGACAAGACCGAGGCTGAAGTTCTCCTCGTATCCCTCAGAGAGAAGGGCTGGGAATAGGAGCCCGCCAAGGGCGATGATGGTGATGCCGGTGGCGCCGGTAATGGCGGTAAAAAAGGCGCATGAGGCACGAGCTTTTGCCTTGCGCTTTTTGCCTTTGGCCTGCTCGAATATGGTACTAAACGAATAGCAGACTTGGCATAATTGCTACAATCATGAGCTGCTCAGCCACCTACCGGTGCCTTTCGAGGTTTTCATATACCCTATCCAAGAGCCCTTTGGGATAGATCGTGCCGGCGAGCTCTCAGGCAACGCGCTCATGGATCCCGTAGAATTCCCCTAACGCTTCCCCTGGAGGCCTGGGGACTATGGTTAACCCGCTTTTTTTCATCAATTCCATGGTTTCGCTCGTCTGTTTCCGAAGCGCGTCGGTGAGCTCCCCCATTGCGAGTTCGAAGGAGTTCCTGAGCAGGCTCGCGAGACCGTTCGGCAAGGTATCGTAGTATTTCGAGGAGATGAGCACCGCGCCGGTGGAGTGGGCAAGCGGGAGCGCAGTCATGTACGTTAGATAGGTATGCCACTGGAGGACGAGGGCCGTCAGGGGCGGGGCATAGACCGTGTCGATCATGCCCGTGTTCAGAGCAGTACTGACATCCGGGTAGGACAGGGGGATGGGATTGACACCCATGTGGGAAAAGGTGGCCTTTGCAATGGGATCGCCCGACCAGGTCCATACCTTGAGCCCGCGTAAATCCTTGACCCGGCGAATCGGCTTCTGTGAGAACAGGTGGACATTGCCCACCTCGGCCCAGGCCAAGAGCTCAAAGCCCTTGTCCTTGAATGCATCGGTGAAGAAGGGCTTTAATGCCAGGTGCACGCGGTCGGTTTCCTCATAGCTTCTAAACAAGAAGGGCAGGTCGAGCACCCGCACCATGGGGAGTATCTGTCCAAAGCCGACACCGGAAAATGCGGCGGAATGGATCTGGCCGATCCTGATCTTTTTCAAGACATCGATCTCGTCTCCGGCTATACCGCCCGCATAGATGCGGAAGCCCATCTCACCGCCGCTTTTTTCCCTGATGTCCCTATCGAGGCGCCTCAAGTGCTTTAGCCAGGTGGACCCTTCTGGCGCCACGGTGGCGAATTTAATGAGGTACCGCGGTTTCGCATCGGCTGCACCACATTGGCCTGGATGGTTTAGGCAGATGATTAAAAAGCAGAGAAACAGGATCCCCATGAGCTGTACTGTTCCCTTGGGCAAGGCGATCTCCTATAAGAATAATTCCCCTGATCGATTCCTCATGCCCTGAACCCTCCGCTTGATGACGGAGTTGATGAGGCATACCTCCTTCAGGCTATCGGCGGGACTGGATTCGATTTCCTCGAGCAATCGAAGGAATAAATCCTTGTCCTGGACCCGTACCGCATAATATCTGGCGAAATAGTAGTGAACCAAGAGGAACGTTCCGTTGCTCAGGGTAAGTGCACGCTCGAAGCATTCCCTCGCTCTGTCCTCATCGCCGCCCAGCATCCTTGGCCTTTCCGCCAAGATCGAGCCCATCAGGATGTACGGTGCCCCGTACAGGTAG
>QMLW01000418.1 GCA_003646935.1 Deltaproteobacteria bacterium | reverse complement strand
TTTCAAAACATGTCCTATCGGAGTTTTCGAGCAAACTGACATCGCCAATATCGCAATCGAAAATGCACCCGCATTTCTTACATTCAAGGTTTATTTTTCCGTCCCTTATCCTGTATAGCCGCAGACACCGGTTCTTGGAGAATTGACCACAGGGAGGAACATCTCTTTACTGCATTCATGGCTTTCAGCACAAGACTGGCACAACCATCCTCCTCCCTCCCACTGGCATTCAGTGCAAATCTGAACGGCTGGGGCTTTCCCACATACATCACACAGAATTTCAGGGGCCTCGTTTCTGGATAGAATCTCAACGGGTTTGTTCTTCTCCATCGGACCTTCATACTCGCCGAGCACCTTCACCAAGAGCTCTGTCGTAGTGCCGAAATCATACTCGTGCAGCAGCTCCATCCCAGGAGTAAACACATCCTCAAGCTTTCGTCCCATTGCCAAGTCGGTTCCTTCATAGCTAAATGCGCTCAGATGTCCGCAACACTCCAGCCAGATATCCCTCAGGAATTGATCCAGGACTTCCAATTTGGCACTGCTGGCCACCTTCAAATGGAGCCAGTATCCAGGCGAATAGTATCCTTTGACCAGGATATGGAAAAACGGTTGTGGCTTGAGCCTTTGGCTTTTGCGTTGATTCTTAAGGCTTTTGGGAAGGCACGATTGCAGATGTCTTGTCATACCTGTTCCCGTGTATTTTGACTTGCACAATAAACACGTAGCTTTTGGGGTTTTTTCTAACATTTTGAGGCTCCTTTCTCAGTTAGGTCTTGGTGCCCACTTTGTTTGGGTAAGTTCGCGTACATGTTGATACTGTTGTTAGGTAGTGCCTATATTAGCTCTATAAGCATTACTGGATGTTGCTCTGCAATACGTAAAAGCCACTTGGCAGGGCCTTGCGATTGCCTTCGGCCTCGCTCCCAGTCTTGTATGGTCCGCGGGCCAAACCTGCAAATGCAGACTGGGATAGCTTTAATTTTTCCCTGATTACTTTCGGTGAAGAGGGCTCAGTTAGCGGCATCAGCTCCTGCATTCATGGGCGCAACGTGGAGCTCAGCCGTGAGCTTGAGATCATCGGCTGGACCGCTTTGTCGGGCCAACCGATCTCTGTGCTACGTCAATAAGGGAACGAAGGGCATCGTTCACAGCATCTTCAGTCGGAAATGCCTTAGCTACATCAGGACTGAGCAAGACCAAATTGGTACCAGACCGGTAATCCCCCAAATACTTGCCTCTAACACCGGGGCCAAGATCCTCACGCCGGTATTCAGGGCGCAGTTCGTCAGATTTAGCCTTCTTCATATATCCTCCTCTCCTGGCGTGTCATAAGACGCGCACTGATGATCCTCACTCTCTCCTTACGGTCAGCATGTGAAATGAGCAGCAGCCGGTCAAATCTCGACCGGCCAAAGGTAAGGTATCGCTCTTCATTAATAGAATGATCTGGATCTGTAAAAGTGATGGCCAGCGGATCTCCAAATACAGTTGCCGCCTCATGAAAACTGACGTCATGTTTCCGTTTGTTTGCTTCGGCCTTTTTGGGATCCCATTCAAATTCCATTTTATGGTTCTTTCATCACAAATTGCAACCTGTTAAAATTATCCGGCCCAACGATCAGCCTGAGCAGCGCTGCCACCCAAGTTTACCGCAAAGCACCGCTGGCTCTCTTGGCGTCTGCTCGACGCGCTTGGGCATTGCTCATCTATCATGTATAAGATCATTTATCACGAGGACTTTCTCAAAGATTTAGGAAATACCCTTCGGAGTCATTTTCCGCCAACTGCCGACTTCTTTGCCGAAAGTGATTCCCTCGATTAAAGAATTTCGGGTCGGTCCAAGTTATGATATTGATATATCAGGATAAATTTTCTGAAAACAGGTGCTCTTGAGTCCTAAATCACCGTTTTTGACGCCGAAATCCTCACCATAAAGAGCCCATAGCTTTCGCCATGGACAAATACCATCTGCCTAAATCGCCCCTTTTGTGCCGAGAACTCCCGTTTTAAGTATGATATCAGATATGATTTTCCCGTCATTCCAAATCATATCAACAAAGTAGGGTCCCCCGAGCCCATTTCCACCAATCAGTTAGCGTGGCCCGACCCCCTTTTCACCCATTTCACTAATAATAGGCATCACCAGTTGCCATGAAGCGGCAGCGGAATTGCAATCTGGTGCATCTCTTGGTTCGCCGAAGTTACTTTATTCCATTGCCTTGCCGATCTTTATAACGCCCCTGAGAAGCTCGTTCACTACCGAGGATCGATCAAGCCCTTTCTTCATAGCGATCTTCTCTACAAAATCCGAAACTTCATCGTCAACATAGTCAACTACGGATTACACACTATCTATACAAACATCGACACCCAAAGCCTTTGCTATCCCTTCGGCCACACTCGGAACAGTCTGAAAGGTGGGACGGCTTTTTGGTGTTAGGCTCCAGCTATTGATAGCAACATAGTGAGGGCTTTGCTTACAGGACGGCGACATATTCTGCAATGGCATGGGATTTAGGAATTGGAGTCCTATCTTCCCGCATGCCTTTAACATGCATTTCAATAGCTTGGTGCATATTCTTTGCCGCTTGAGAACGAGTTTTG
>QMLW01000417.1 GCA_003646935.1 Deltaproteobacteria bacterium | reverse complement strand
CTTGCCAACATGATTCACCATATCAATATCATTAAAAAAGCGGGCATCAATCCCGTGGTATGCATCAACGGATTCCATACCGACACCAAGGACGAGATTGCCATGGTAAGGAAGGCTGCTGAAGGGGCAGGAGCTCGATGTGCCTTTTCAACACATTGGGCAGATGGCGGCGATGGTGCCCTGGAACTCGCCGATGCAGTTAAAGAAGCTACAGAAGATACAAACGACTTCGACTTTCTCTATCCTCTTGAGATGAAGCTGAGGGATCGCGTTGATAAGATAGCCAAAGAGGTTTACGGGGCGGACGGCGTATCCTGGACACCCGAAGCAGAGGCAAAGGCAAAGATGCTCGAAGGCGATTCAAAGTACGATGACTTTGCCACCATGATGGTCAAGACGCACCTGAGCCTTACCCATGACCCAGCCGTGAAGGGGGTTCCTAAGGGATGGACCCTTCCCATCAGGGATGTACTGATCTATTCCGGGGCCAAGTTCCTGTGCCCATGCGCCGGGGCCATCAGCCTGATGCCGGGAACAAGCTCGGATCCCGCCTTCCGGAGGGTAGATATCGATACCAAGACAGGCAAGGTCCAGGGCCTGTTCTAAGAAAACAAGAAAGGGGGATCGCACGATCCCCCTTCCCTTTTCCCCTTCAAACCACAATAAGACCACTCAACCGATACCACGCGAAGGAGAGCAGTTGAGCTGAGCCTGGAGCGCCGAAAGGATGCGACACGTGATTTGAGGGTAGAGGTTGCAAGAAGGTACAATGACCCGTGGGATTGATGCCGCAAGGAACGGGATTCCCGCCGTCGTACCCTCCTTAACCATGACACATTTTTGACGTAACCATCACCACAAAGGGGAGAGATTCTCATGAACGATAATGGTAAGAAACTGAGGTCAGTCCTGGTAGCAGGTGCCGGAGTGGGAGGAGTTCATGCCGCGCTCAATCTAGCCGATCTGGGCTTTAAGGTGTACCTCGTGGACAAGCAGGCCAATATAGGCGGCAAGCTAGTACAGCTCTATAGAACCGCCGAGGATAACTTCGCCCTTGGAATGATCACCCCTGTGCTGCTGGAGGCGGTGAACAATTCGAATATCGAGATCATGCCATTGGGGGAACTCGAGCGGGTCGAAGGAGAACCGGGGGCACTGACTGCATGGATTAAGAGAACTCCCCGCTATGTGGATCCCCTTCAGTGTGTAACCTGCGGCCTATGCTGGCGCGCATGTCCTGTTGGGGTACCAAGCGAGTTTAACTATGGGCTGGGCTCAAGAAAGGCAATCTACATGCCCTATGCAGGAGCGGTTCCCAATAAGCCCTCTATTGATCCCGGGACCTGTTTGCACCTGCAAGGCCAAGAATGTACCAAGTGTGCCGACGTGTGCCCCACCAACGCCATACATCTCGACCAAAAGGAATCCATGCAGAAGCTGGAAGTTGGCGCGGTCATTCTGAGTCCTGGCATGGAGCCGTTTCTTAACTCCGCTGAGGCCAAGGAGCTTGGATATGGATCCATGGCCGATGTCATCGATAACTTCCAGATGGATAGATTGGTCAGTATATACGGGCCCACGCAGGGCCAGGTAACAAGGCCGTCGGACGGGACCATAGCCAAAAGGATTGCATTCATCCAGTGTGTGGGTTCACGAAAGCCCGACCATGACCTGGAGTACTGTTCGTCTGTCTGTTGCATGCACGCCATCCGTTCGGCATTGTCGGTGATGGCAAAGGATGAGGAGAACGAGATTACCATCTTTCACAATGACATCATGGCCCTATCCAAGCCCCATGAGAGGGTGTATGCCGAGGCGCAAGACAAGGGCATACACTTCATGAGGGCGCAGGTATTATCTATTACCGAGGATCCAGACACAAAGGAGCTCACCATAGAGTATATCTCAGAGGCAGGTAAAAAAAATGAACAAGGGGTCTTTGACCTCGTGGTTTTGTCTCTCGGCCTTATCCCTTCTCAGGATGGCATAGAGGTAGCAAAGCGCCTTGGAGTCCCTCTGAACCCCTGGCAATTCCCCGTGCCCTCGGATCACTCGAACATGGCAGCGCCTGGAATAGCAGTCGGCGCCAGTTTCAGGTCACTTGGTGACATCCCGGAGGCAGTAGCGGACACGCAGGCCGCGGCGATGGAGGTAGCGGATCTGCTCGCAGGCGCTGAACCTGAAGCCGCATCCACTGCCGCGCCCCCGCCTGAACGTGATGTAAGGGGTATCCCCGCCCGAGTCGGCGTTTATGTGTGCGAGTGTGGCGGCATTATCTCCAAAACGGTGGATACGGGTGTGCTTGCAGGGTTTTCAGCTGAACTCGATGGGGTCGTGGAGACACTGACGGTACCCTATGCCTGTTACCAAGAGGGGATCGATCAGATCAAAAAGAGCATACAGGACAACGAAGTAAACCGGGTTGTCTTTGTCGGCTGTAGCTACCGGAGTCACCTTCCCAAGATTCAGAATCTCATACGAGGGGTGGGGCTCAATAAGTTCCTGGTAGAGATGGTGAATGCACGCGAACTCGCTGCCTGGGTTCACATCGATGAGAAGCAGGGAGCTACCGAGCGCATAAAGGAGGAGATAAAGGGGGTTGTGGCCAAGGT
>QMLW01000416.1 GCA_003646935.1 Deltaproteobacteria bacterium | reverse complement strand
GACGCTCACCTGGACCCTGTCCCCAACTATGACCTTGATCTTGTTTTTCTTCATCCTGCCGGAAAGCACCCCGGTGATCTTAACTCCCTGGTCGCACTCGACTTCCATGGTACCTCCACCTAACATCTTTTTGACCACGCCCTCAAGGTGTATGAGATCGTCTCTAGACAATTCCTCCTCTCTTCTGCTGTCTTTAGGATATATTTTTTATATGACACAAAAATACTATTTATGTCAATATGTTACGCTCAAATTTTTCGAAAATAAAAAATAGCGAGAATTTCATCCTTTTGAGGGAAATCGCCCAGGGTAAAGCACGCCCAAGGTGTGGTTGGGTTTTGACGAATAAGGGTATTTTTTGTATAGTTGCGGATCACCGAAATCCATTGGATCCACTATGAAAACCAAAACCGATACAGGGCCTCTCATACGATACGAACACACCACCGGAGTCATTTTAGCGGGTGGATTGAGTACCCGATATGGCCAGGACAAGGCCTTCCTCCAAATTGGGGGCGTTCCGTTGATCGAACGCATTGTCGAGGAGATGCTCAGCATCTTCACGCGTGTGATCTTGGTGACCAACCAAAAGCGGGATTTCGAGTATCTCGAATTACCTATGATAGAAGACCTCATTAAGGGATTGGGCCCCATCGGGGGCATATACACCGGCCTGAGCAGCATATCTGAGCAAGTGGGATTCTTCGTGGCATGCGATATGCCGCTCTTACACGAGGGCTTAATTCGTTACATGGTCGACCTTATCGAAAATCACGCTGCCGTAGTGCCCTCTGTGGGTCCATGGGTAGAGCCGTTGCATGCCGTGTACGCCCGATCCTGTTTGAGCCCCATTAAGGGCCTCATTGATGAAAAGCGCTACCAGGTAAGGCTTTTCTACGATCTAGTTCCGGTCAGATACGTGAGAGAGGATGAGATAAGGCTATTCTGTCCCCCAGATGAGGCCTTCTTGAATATCAACACGCCTGAGGAGTTTGCCAAAATACAATCCCTGGTGAAGGCCCCTGAGGCCATGGAAACGAGAGATGATCCTATCCGCTAACCAGCCGCTTTTCGCACCGTTCACCGGTTTCTTCTCAAAGGCCTTTCTCTCCGATACCATGGTTATCCTGGACGAGGTTCAATTCCCCCGGGGATTCACATGGATAACGAGGAATCGCTTTAAAAATGATGGGGGAACCCTGTGGATCACCATTCCCGTGTGGAGGAAGGGATTGGGACTCCAGAAAATACATGAGGTGCGGGTATGCGCCGAGGGGAACTGGAGGAGAAAGCACCTTGCCAGCCTTAAAACTGCCTATGCACACGCGCCCTATTTCAGGGATCATGTGGATTTTTTGGCAGAAACCTTCTCGGCGAAATTCGAGAGGCTCATTGACCTCAACATGCGCATTATCCGATACGTACGGACACAGTTCATGATTGACACACCATTTATCATGCTCTCCGATTTAGGCATCAGTGGCAAGGGAACCGAGCTCCTGGTTAAGGTATGCCGCAAGGTAGGCGCGTCCGACTATCTCGCCCAGAGGAGCGCGGAGAAGTATCTCGACAAGGGCTTGTTCTCAGACGCCGGCATACACCTCCATCTCTTTGACCCTCCTACACCAGTGTATCCGCAGCTTTGGGGGGAGTTTATCAGAAACCTCTCCGCCTTGGATCTGCTATTCAACTGTGGCCCGAAAAGCAGCGAGATCCTGTGCTCACGCTCATCCCTGCAAGTGCGATAATACAAGGCTTCTGTATAACGCAAGAGTTTACAGTTTATATCAAGCCCGCCCTGGCGCACCTATAGCGGAATAAGCTGCTGTCCATGTAAGGCGCATGAATAATAAGCCTATGACCAAAGACAGTGCGCATCAAGTCTGGGCCATGGTTTTTTATTGATGTAGGATGATATTCGAACAGGCCAGAGGCGTACGGCATAAGGCTTGTGCCCTGAGCCACATGAACAAAACGACTTGAGTCATGTTTTAATCCATTCGTCATGTATCGGTTTGAGGAGGTGCTTCGTTGGCACGAAAAATCCCGTATTACTGCGCCCTTTCATGCCACCCAACCATTGAGAGAAAGCCCGTTACATATCGGGCAAATCTCCACCTATAGCTTGCGTAGTTGATGTCTCCGGTCATCATCTGGGACATAATGCCCCGCATGGTCCTGCTTTTGTGCACCAGGGCAACCATGGTATCGATGAACTCATCCCGGTAGACATAGTGATACCTTCGAGATGCCTCGAGCAGCGTCCCGCCGATACGTTCCATACAGAGGCGCTGGTACAAGGGTACGGTGTTCTCCGCAATACAGGAAGCCAGGATATCAGCTGAATACAAGGCGTAATAAATACCCTCTCCATTAATCGGGTCTACGAACGAGGCCGCATCCCCTATCAAGGCCCAATTCTCGGAACATATCCTTTGACCACGCCACTGCTCTGCGGAGAAAAAGGGAACGTAGGCTCCCCGAAATGAAATGCGCCCCACCTGGTCGGGGTAATGCATCTCGATGTAGTGACGCACTATTTCCTTCAGGTCATTGATACCGCTGCCCATGCCGTGCCTGCACAGTATGCCCACGCCGGTCCTGTCTATTCT
>QMLW01000415.1 GCA_003646935.1 Deltaproteobacteria bacterium | reverse complement strand
TGGCCTGGGTCACATTGTCCACGACGCCTAACAGGGTATTTCCTCGAGACAGGGATCAGAGGTTCTCAATCGAGGTCGTGCGCAATGCCTCGGCAATGCTATTCATTGGGGCTTACGTGTTTCATAGCTGGGAGCTTTTGGGAATGTGGGCATGGACCCCAGCCTTTCTCTCTGCGTGCCTCACGGTGCGAGGATCAGCGGCGGGAGCGGCGGTTGGGGGCGGAGCCTATCTCGTTGGCCTATTCCACCTCATGGGCATAGCAGCGTCCCTTTCCATGGGCACCCTATCCGATACACTCGGTCGAACCTCTGTGATACTGGTCATCAGTAGCATTAGTGCGGCATGCTCCTTTGGGATGGGATGGCTCATCGGCTTTCCAATTGGCATTATCGTCGTTATCGGGATGATATACGCATTCTCCGGCCTCGGCGACTCACCGATCCTATCCGCGGGCATAACCGAGAGCGTCGAGCCATCCTACCTCGGGGCTGCACTTGCCCTGAGGGGCTTGCTTGGGTTCGGCGCTGGGGCCCTATCGCCCTTCGTATTTGGGGCCGTTTTAGACTGGAGGAATCCCGCCTTTCAGAACAGGGGAATCTATGAGACGTGGGGCTGGTCTTACAGCGTACTGGGCTTAGGGGGTTTGGGGGTTGTGATTGCCGCATATATGCTACACAAGAGGTACTCTCCAAACTAATAGGAAGTTGTTCCCGCTTAAAGGGATTTCAGTCTAATTCCCCTGCTCTTCTCGTAAAAGGAGGTAAGATTCCCTTGATACGCCTCCTCCGAGATTGTCTACGCAGAGGATTCAGGAAAGCACGGGATAGGGAAAGATCGAGCCGGGATATTGCCGGGAATACTCGATCTTCGTCATCAAATCGGCATAACGCAGGGTTTGAACGTGAAATTGTGCACACGTGCATCCATTATTGTGCATGATTCCCATCGCAAAAGAGCACTTCCCTGGATCAGCACATCCAAGACACCCCTCTAAAATCGATACGGGAAAATAAGGTTCCTCCATAGCTTTATGCAATAAGGCTTCGTGGGACTCAACTAGGGAGTGCAACAATCCTTTGAGCGTTTATGGGAATATTTCCAGCAGGCAGATAGTTGGCATCTTTATTGATAACGCAGAACTACATTCGAGGTATAAGAACCTGATTTCCCTATACCTCTTTGCCTATTGATCCCAGGCTGGGGCGATCAATGCTCCATTAACCTTCTTTCCCGAGAGACATGAATAGAGGTGATAGCCCAGCATTCAGTCAGTCGCTCCGCACCCACTGCGATACGATAGCCGAGCGCTGGTATCGGCAGATTGCGCCCACGATGTATGAGCCCATCAAGGGTGCCGTCGTATACCAGCACCTGGTGGAGTTGAGCATTAAGGCAATTCGGCTATTGCTCGCTGAGCCATTCGAGCCCGATAAGGCAGAGGAGATCGGCGCAGCCTTAGCGCGCCTCCACTACCTACAACCTGAAGCCCTTTGCGGGACCCTACAGGTATTAGCCGGACACCTTGCAGAGGGCTTGCCTCCTGACAGTGTTGCTGTTCTCCAGCCTCGTCTGGCTGAGATGCTGGGTAGGCTAGCGACCGGCTTTTTCCATCAGGCACGGCATACGATTATCGAGGAGCAGGAGGAAATCCAGGGTGAACTTTCAGCTGAGAAAGCGAGGACGGAGCGAGAACTGAAGATAAGGGAAAGCGCCATAGCATCATCCATTAATGGTATTGCTATTGCTGATATGGAGGGCAACATCACGTATGTAAATCGTTCCTTCCTAGATATGTGGGGCTACGATGCTGTGGAG
This sequence comes from Deltaproteobacteria bacterium, assembly GCA_003646935.1. Classification (GTDB taxonomy): domain Bacteria; phylum Desulfobacterota; class DSM-4660; order Desulfatiglandales; family B25-G16; genus B25-G16. The sequence goes on along the minus strand of QMLW01000415.1, from coordinate 797 downwards.
AAGGTTCTTGGAAGGCCTGTTTTGGAATTCTGGCACAAGGGCAAGGAGGCGAACACAGTACTCAAAGCGGTTCGGAGTGGAGCTAACTGGAATGGAGGACTGGTGGCCAAGAGGCAAGATGGTTCACTGTTCGATGTCCACCTGTGTGCACGTGTGGTTGCCGATGAGCATGGCCGGGCGATAGCCGTGATGGGCTCATTTGTGGATATTAGCGAGCAAAAAAAGATGGAGAAGGCACTCAGGGAGAGCAAGGCAAAGCTGGAGGAGAGGACGAGGATGCTCGAGGAGGTAAACACCACATTGAAGGTTCTGCTGGAAAGAAGGGCTGAAGATAAGAATGCGCTTATGGAGAGGGTGCAGCTCAATGCAAAGGAGCTCATCCTCCCCATGTTAAAGAGGCTGAGAAAGACCTCCTTAGATCCTCAACAACTATCCAGCCTGGATATCATTGAGTCAAACCTCAACAACATAACCTCTTCATTCTCACAGCTTTTGTCCTCAAGGCACCAAGAGCTCACTCCCATGGAAATCCGCGTTGCGGATCTGATTAGGGAGGGCAAAAATACCAGGGAGATCGCGGAGTTAATGAACCTATCAGCGCGAACTATTGAATCACACAGGCTGAGCTTGAGGAAGAAGATGGGGATCAGAGCCAGGAAGGAAGATCTCAGGTTTCACCTGCTCTCGCTTTCCTAAATCTGTATTTACGAAACGGGATGGATAGGCGTGGCGTCCGAACCATCCTCTCATTCATTCATCCAAATCACGAATATTGAAGGGAGCATGCGAAGCATATA
>QMLW01000414.1 GCA_003646935.1 Deltaproteobacteria bacterium | reverse complement strand
CTGATTTCATTACCATACCCTGCGTTTCGGCTCACTATTTCATCAAGGAATTAAGGAGGGCGATCTCGATTCCCGTCATCTCCATCATTGACGAAGTAGCAGCTGAAATCCAAAGGAGCCTTCCCGAAATCAATCGAATTGGACTCATCGCAACCACGGGAACTATTCGTTCCGGCCTCTTCCAAGAGCGATTGAGCGAGGTGGGTGTGGAAGTTTTAGTCCCTTCAGAAGAAACCCAGGAAAACCTGGTCATGTCCGCAATCTACGGGGAATCCGGGATCAAGGCCGGATTTGTTTCTTCAGAAAATAAGGAGAAAGTCCTGAAAGCATCAAACGAGATGCTCGAAAGAGGGGCCGAGGGAATCATAGGGGGATGCACTGAAGTACCTCTCGTCCTCCAACAAAACGATATTGAGGTTCCTTTTTTTGATTCCCTGGATATCCTCGCCCTTGCGGCAATCCGTAGGGCAAGACATAGGTCCTCCTAAAGCGACTATAATTGAGGAGATCTCCCCCCATGCTTGACATGCCCCCTATTGTTATATATACACGTAGGCATGCAAACTACTCCTTGGTCTTCTTGAGAACTTCAGCATGAGGAGGTTACCATGACTGTCGATCCGAATACCGTTAGAGACCTCGATCCCGGAACACGACTGCTCATGGGGCCCGGGCCGAGCAATGTGTCCGCCCGTGTGTTGCAGGCCATGTCTGCTCCGTGCATCGGCCACCTAGACCCCTACTTTCTATCCGTCATGGATGAAACCCAAGGTCTACTCCGGTTCCTCTTTCAAACGGAAAATCCCCTCACCATACCCGTCTCGGGCACGGGAAGTGCGGGAATGGAAACCTGTTTCGTGAACCTCGTGGAGCCCGGCGATGAGGTGGTGGTGTGTATCCATGGCGTGTTTGGAACACGAATGGCGGACATCGTGCAGCGCATCGGAGGTAACCTTATTACGGTGGAAGGGGAATGGGGCAGGGCAATTGATCCTGAGGCCGTCCGAAAGGCGATCAAAGGCAGGAGCCCAAAATTGCTCGCCATTGTCCACGCGGAGACCTCAACTGGCGTCTGTCAAGGCCTTGAGGAGATCGCCGGTATCGCGCACGAGGCAGGCGCACTGTTTCTCGTGGACATGGTAACCTCTCTCGGCGGGATGGAGGTAACAGTTGATAAAACCGGCATAGACGCCGTGTATAGTGGCACCCAAAAATGCCTATCATGTCCCCCTGGCCTTGCCCCCATTTCATTCAACTCTTCTGCTATGGATATCCTTGAAAACCGCAAGAGCCCGGTGGTAAGCTGGTATCTGGATATGAGCATGGTAAAGAGCTACTGGGGTACGGAGAGGAAATACCATCATACCGCGCCCATCAATATGATCTATGCATTTCGTGAAGCCTTGCGCATCATTGCAGAGGAGGGGCTTGAGGCGCGTTTTGCGAGACACAAGCTGAATCACAAGGCCTTTGTTGCCGGCATAGAGGCGATGGGACTCACCATACTCGTTCCCCAATCAGAGCGCCTTCCCATGCTGAATACCATTCGCATTCCCGAGGGAGCAGACGATACCAAGGTGAGAAGAGCGCTCCTCAAGGATTTCGGAATTGAGATCGGCGGTGGTTTGGGCGCCCTACAGGGTAAAATTTGGCGCGTGGGGCTTATGGGCCACACCTCCCACAGAAAGAATGTCGTGCTATTTCTTGCCGCCCTGGAGACGATACTGAAGGCCGAGGGCGTTTCCATAAAGGGCGGTGCCCTCGAAGCGGCATCTGAAGTGTATGGAGAATCTTGAGGCCAGCCGCGTCCGTCTCCAGGCATTACCCAGCGAAGCTTCGAATTGCAAAATAGAAAATGCAAAGTTAAAAAGTCAAAATTACCTTTCCTTACCTGTTTATAAAGGCAATCTCATGCCTTTCATTTTGCATTTTTCAATTTGCATTTTGCATTGGGCCTCTTCAAAAACCTGACATTGATCCGCGGATAAATGTTAAGATCTTGACTTATATAGACGGCTAGTATCACGAGAGAGATAAGGCGCAGAGTTGCGTGCACTCTGCGCCCTGTGTATGAATAGATTGCAGGAGGTCATAGTATGTCCAAGAAATCTATGGGCCTGGATACCAAACTCATCCACGCTGGCGAACCCGATCCACTCATCGGTGGAGCGGTGAGCTTGCCAATCTTTCAGTCCTCCACCTATGAGTATACCGGCCAAACAGACTATCACGATCTAAGATACATCCGCTTGAACAATACGCCCAACCACATAGCCCTCCATGAGAAACTAGCGGCCGTGGAGGGTGCTGAGGGAGCCCTGGTGGCGGGAAGCGGCATGGCGGCGATTTCTGCAACCCTTTTAACTATCCTCTCCTCAGGTGATCACTTCCTCGCACAGGAGTGTCTATATGGCGGTACCCACGACTTTATCACCAAAGACCTGCCTTCCTTCGGGATTTCCTTTGATTTCATCGACGGCGACGCCCCGCAGTCATGGAACGGAAAACTGCGCCCCAACACCAAGGCCATCTACGTGGAAACCATGACCAATCCCCTGCTACAAGTGGCGGATCTCAAGGCGGTGGCTGCATTCGCCAAAACCCATGGTCTGGTCTCGGT
>QMLW01000413.1 GCA_003646935.1 Deltaproteobacteria bacterium | reverse complement strand
TCATTGGGGCAGGGCTTTCAATCAAGTTGAGAAAGACCGACCAGGTTGGCCTCGTATTTTTCGGGGATGGGGCGGCGAATCGGGGAACCTTCCATGAAGCCGCGAACATGGCGGCAATCTGGAAGCTTCCCGTGATCTTTGTCTGCGAAAATAATCTCTATGCATCCACAACGCCCGCCGACTATTCCCTCGCAGGGGGATCGATCGCAGGACGCGCCGCTGCATACGGTATCCCCGGCTACGTAGTCAACGGAAATGATATTCTCGAGGTGAGAAAGGCCGTGGGGATGGCGGTGAAAAAGGCGAGGGAGGGAAACGGGCCGGCCATCGTGGAGAATCAGACATACCGGTTCCGAGGACACTTCGAGGGAGATCCTCAGAAATATAGAACGATAGATGAGATCGAGGATTATAAGAGAAAGCATGACCCTATTCAACTCTTCAAGGCCGTCCTCAGCAAGGAGGGGATCCTCTCCGAAGATCGAGATACCAATCTCAGGGATGAGGTGGCCACCGCAATAGAAGATGCGGTACGATATGCCCAAGAGCAGCCTTTACCGCAACCAGAAGAGGCCTTGGAAGACCTCTATAGCAATCCCTGAAGGAGGACACCATGACCGACAGAATTATATCATGCTCCGACGCCTTGGCCGAGGCCTTGGCCGAGGAGATGGCAAGAGATGAGACGATTTTTATCATCGGTGAGGATCTGACCGCCCATGACGGAATCTTCGGACAGTTTAAGGGGCTTCATGCCGGGTTTCCCGGAAGAGTCATCGATACCCCGATCTCAGAGACGTGCATTGTGGGGGCAGGCGTGGGCGCGGCCTTAACGGGCATGAGGCCTCTCGTTGACCTCCACTTTGCGGACTTCTTCACCACTGCCATGGACGAAATCGCCAATCAAACCGCCAAGATTCGCTACATGTTCGGGGGGCAGGCAAAGATTCCCGTGGTGATATGGGCTCCAGATGGTGGCGGCCTGTCAGCAGCGGCTCACCACTCCCAATCGCTTGAGAACTGGTTTATCCACACCCCTGGGCTGAAGGTAGTAGTTCCATCCGAGCCGGCTGATGTAAAGGGCCTTATCAAGGCCGCTCTCAGGGATGACGATCCCGTGATCTTTTTTCAGCACAAGAAGCTCTTCGCCCAGACAGGTCCCGTACCGGAAGAAGAGTACCTCATCCCCCTGGGAAAAGGCGACATCAAGAGACAGGGCACGGACATCACCATGATCACCTATTCGAGGATGACCTACTTCTGCCTGGAAGCGGCCGAGCAACTGGGAAAAGAAGGAATTGATGCAGAGATCATCGATCTGAGAACCTTGAAGCCCTTTGACTTTAACCTCATCGCTACCTCCATTCAGAAGACATTCCACGCGCTCGTGGTCCATGAAGCCTGTCTGACCGGAGGCTTTGGTGCAGAGATAGCAGCCAGGATTGGAGAGGAGCTATTCGATTACCTCGATGCACCTGCCATGAGAATAGGGGCCAAGGATGTGCCCATCCCCTTTAGTCCCGTGCTCGAGAACTACGTCCTACCCCAAGTAGAAGACATCGTAGAGGGAGCCAAAAGGGTACTGAACCGCTAACCATCAGGAGGAGCGAATGATTGAACTGAAGATCCCAAAGCTCGGCCTCACCATGGAAGAGGCCAAGCTCGTGAGCTGGCAATACCGTTCTGGGGATGAGGTCAAAAAGGACGACACCGTCTTTACCATAGAAACCGATAAGGTAACCTACGAGGTGCCGGCCCCCGCTGACGGCATTATCCATCCCATGGCCAAGACAGGGGAAACCTATCCGGTTGAGGAAACGGTAGGGTATCTGGCCGAAAGCCGGGAGGAGTATGAACGGCTCATCACGGAGCATCCCCCAGAAGCGGATGCCGCGGAAGCGGTGGTGCCGGTGGAGGAGAAGCCCCCTGTGGCTGACAAGGCGCAAGCACCTCCTGTCGCGCCCTCGGGCAAAAGAATTAAGGCATCGCCGCTGGCACGGAACATGGCCGCTTCCCATGGATTGAACCTGGCCGAGTTGACGGGAACCGGCCCCGGAGGCAGGATTATCAGGGAGGATATCCTGAAGGCCCTTAGTAAGCGGGAAGCAGCTGTCGAGGGGGAACCCGTGACCCGGGCAGCTGAGAAGGGCTTTGCAGGAAAGGAGGCGCGGGAGACCATCCCGATTACCGGTATACGCCGCGCTATCTTCGACAACATGTTCCTAAGCCTCAGCCGAACCGCCCAGCTGAGTTTGCACACCGAGGCATGCGCAGATTCCCTGGTTGGGCTGAGAGACCGCCTCAACAAACATGTGGGCGGTAAAGAGCCACGATTCTCCTTTAACGTCATTCTGGTTAAGATCGCGGCAACTGCCTTGAGAAGGCATCCTCGGATAAATGCGAGCGCGGATGGCGATGAGATTAAGGTTTGGAAGCATATCCATATAGGCGTTGCCATGGAATCAGAGGATGCCCTGTTGGTGCCCGTGGTGAGAAATCCTGACCTCAAATCCATCGGTGAGATCAACCGGGAGCTCAATGAGCTGATCACAAAGACGAGGGAAAACCGGCTTCTCCCTGATGATCTCGCCAACGGCACCTTTACCATCAGCAATCTCGGATTTGCCGATATCGATCACTTCACCCC
>QMLW01000412.1 GCA_003646935.1 Deltaproteobacteria bacterium | reverse complement strand
CAGTTATATTCTCAATATATTGCTGGGGCTTTTTGTCCCAAAGATCTCGTGAGGCCACTCGAAGGCCCCTACTTTCTGCACGTGCCATTTCCGTCCTCATCTAGTTGAGTTCATTGAAAAGGTTTCTCTTAAGTACTTTTCTATGCTTTCATTCGTGCGTCTTCGCCCAAATTCTTTCCCAGAGGTGCCAAAACCCTGGAAAGGACTTGGATACACAGCTTCTGTCTTTGATATGCAGGCCTCTTAATTTTAGACTAATTACTGCAAGTCCCATGGCGATGCGGTGGTCATTATGGGAATCGACCTCTGCTGGTTTCAAGGGGTAGCCACCGTGTATCACCAATCCATCTTCGCGTTGTTCAATCCTTGCGCCCAGGCGACCCCACCCCTGGGCAATTGCATTAAGCCGATCGCTTTCCTTATGACGTAGATGTGAGACGTTTCTGATAATGGTTTTTCCTTTTGCAAAAAGTGAGACCGCCGCAAGAGTAGGGACCATATCAGGCATACTGGCCATATCTGCATTAATACTGGTCAGATCCCCTCCACGCACCATAACCCTGTCCTTGTAGATTTCTGTCTCACATCCCATCTCCCTCAGAATATTGAGGAAACGTATATCGCCCTGTCTGGTGATGTGAGGGTAGATATTTTCGGTTATAATTTGGGTTTTGGTCACAGCAGCGGCTGCCCAAAAATAAGAAGCCGAGGATACGTCACCTTCAACAATCAAGTCTTGTGACCTGTATTTTTGGCCGGGAGGAATTTTGAAATAACGGTACCCATCATGCTCTACTGATACCCCGAATCGCCTCATTACATCCAGGGTGATATCTATATAAGGGCGGGATACAGGTGTTCCGATTACTTCCAGCTCCACATCCCTTTCAGCAAGGGGGGCCGAGAGAAGGAGGGAGGATATGAACTGGCTGCTTTTCGATGCATCAACACGGATTCTGCCTCCTTTGATGCCCTTAGTCCGGACCACAACAGGGGGGCATCCCTCCATGCCCAAATAATCGATTTGAACACCTAACTTCCTTAATGCGGTTACAAGATCGCCAATGGGTCTTTGCTGCATACGGGGACTGCCCGTGAGGACAATGTCCCCGCAGACGAGGGCGCTAACACCTACCAGGAGACGAAGGGAGGTACCGCTGTTCCCCAGGTATAGTTCTCTCCTGGATGAGAGCCCGTTTAGATTTGTACCACAGCCATTTACTTCCAAGGTATCCTCCCTGAAAGAAAACTCGGCCCCAAGTTGTGTCAGGGCTTGCACGGTGTAAAAAGTGTCTTCGCAGCGCAAGAATCCTTTGAGCCGGCTTTTTCCTTCTGCAAGAGCAGCGGCTATGGCAGCCCTATGGCTTATGCTCTTGGAGCCAGGGATCTTAATCCTTCCCCTGACTTTTTTGTCCTGGTCTGTTTGAATCATGGTGCCTCCCCAAGGCCTCCTTCACTGCCCTTTCCATTACAGATATGGGTGGATCCATTTTAGTCCACAATCGAAATTGTTCAGCCCCCTGGTACACGAACATGGAAACGCCATCAATTACATCGCAGCCCTTGGACATGGCAAGTTTAAGGAGCTTTGTACGGTAAGGGTTATAGACGATATCCATGACCATGAGGCCAGGCTTCAACACAGATTCGGGTATAGGACAGGCATCAACTTCAGGTGCCATTCCTACAGGTGTTGCCTGTACAATCAGCTCTGTGTCAATATTATCGATTCTTTCCCAGGGCACAAAGGTGCAGGATAGGGCCTCAGAAAGTGCTTGTCCCCTTGAAGCTGTTCGATTTGTGATGGTTAGAATTGCACCCACTCCCTTGAGGGCAAAGCCAATGCTTCTTGCCGCGCCTCCTGCACCGAGTATTAGACAACGAATCCCCTCGAGACTTATTCTTTCCTCCAATGCCCTCAAGGCTCCGGTTGCATCTGTATTGTAACCGATAAGACGGCCTTTACAATTGACAATGGTATTGACCGCCCCTATATCTTTTGCAAGAGGGTGTAACTCATCAAGATAGGATATTATATTCACCTTGTGCGGTATGGTAACGCTCATTCCATTTATTGAAAGTGCTCTCATACCGTTAATCACTCCCTTAAGATCTCCTGTTTCAAAAGCAAGGTAGACGGCATTTTTATTGACGGCCTGAAAGGCTGCGTTATGCATCACCGGGCTGAGGGAATGCTTTACTGGAAGTCCCACTATACCATAGAGCTCTGTGTACTGATCAATTTTCATGGACTGGACAAGTTTATTTCTCAGTTATGGTTTCCTGGATCTTGTGGCCAAAATGTCTTCCTGCTTCCTCTACATAGCCGAGCACCTTGTCTCCAGGTTTGAGCTGTACCACCGATATAGCCTCACCCTGGGCCCCAACTAGCCGTATGGTCTCGGCATTTTGAACAATAGTTCCAACGGGGCCATCTGGTCCCATTGCGTTGATCAAAAGTAGTGGCCTGCGTTCTATCTTAATTCTACCCACCAGCAATTCCATATTCTCTCCATTTGCCGATACAGCAAGAACACGATCACCGGCTCCAAGTTCGCTTAGATATCTCGTCTTGCCCCCTGGTACCATTACATAGGCGTGAACGGGACCAGCGTTTACCCTGAAAGGGCGAGGTGATACATAGGGATTCTCAAGGCT
>QMLW01000411.1 GCA_003646935.1 Deltaproteobacteria bacterium | reverse complement strand
TTTCTCGATCTCGTACTGGCTCACATGAACCCGGTACCGGTCCCACTCGATCTTTTTATTGGCCACGAACTTATTAAAGATGTGATCGCCAAGGGTCTCGCGAACGAGCTCGCTGGTCTCCACCTCCCGAAGCGCCTCAAAGAGGTTTCCCGGCAGCGAGGTAATGCCGGCTCGCCCGCGTGCCTCCTCATCCATCTCGTAGATATCCTCCTCGATCGGATCCGGCAGCGGATAGTTCTGCTCGATGCCCTTTAACCCGGCCGCCAGCATGACGGCGAACGCCAGGTATGGGTTGCAGGCCGGATCAGGGGATCTGAACTCGATCCTCGTTGCCTGCTCCTTTCCCGGCTTGTACATGGGCACCCTGATCATGGCGGAGCGGTTGCGTCTGGCCCAGGAAATATACACAGGGGCCTCGTAGCCGGGGACCAGCCGCTTGTAGGAATTTACCCACTGGTTGGTTACCGCGGTTATCTCCCTGGCGTGTCTCATTATGCCGGCTATGTATGATTTCCCCGCTTCTGAGAGATGGTAGGCATCCTTGGAGTCGTAGAAGGCATTGATATCGCCCCTGAACAGCGATTGGTGGACGTGCATGCCGCTCCCGTTCTCACCGAACACAGGTTTGGGCATAAAGGTGGCATAATAGCCCATCTTCCTGGCAATCTCTTTTGCTACGATCCTGTAGGTCATGGTCTTGTCGGCCATGGCCAAGGCCTCATCAAACCTGAGATCGATTTCATGCTGGCTGGGCGCCACCTCGTGGTGGCTGTATTCCACCCTGATGTCCATATCCTGCAGGGCGAAGATCATCTCCCTCCTCAGGTCACTGCCCATGTCCAAGGGGCGGTTATCGAAATACCCGCCCTTGTCGAGGGGCTTGAGCGAGTTTTGGTCCTCAAAACAGAAGAACTCGAGCTCCGGCCCCATATAGGCCTTTAATCCCATCTCGGAGAGCTTTCTCGTCATCCTCTTCAACACATAGCGGGGGTCTCCTGCATAGTGGCTTCCGTCCGGCTGCAGGATATCGCAAAACATCCGCGCCACCGGCCTATCCTGAGGCCTCCAGGGAAGGAACTGAAAGGTGCTCGGCTCGGGCATGGCGATCATGTCGCTCTCCTCGATCCTCGCGAATCCCTCAATGGAAGATCCGTCAAACCCCATTCCCTCCTCAAGCCCCTCCTCGAGCTCGGATGGGGTAACGGCAAAGCTCTTCAGGATGCCAAGTACATCGGTAAACCAGAACTGGATAAAGCTGACATCTTTCTCCTTGACGATCTTGAGGACATCTTTCTTTGTTTTACAAAGCATAACTCTACTTTCATAAAATTAAATATTAATAAGCCTACAATTCTCTGTAAAAACATAGGCAAGTAAATACTGATGGGATATTGTGATACCTTTGAATAATCACTGTTCTGGCAAGATCTGGCTACAACCCTTTATGTCTTGGTCGGTGAGCAACAAACAATAATAGTTTGTACGAATATCTCAAAGAACAATTATCAACCGTTTAGTGGTCTTTTACAGATAATTTGATTTTATGTCAATTGGTTTTAGCCTTTGCTCTGAGGATATCAGGTATATCCAGGCCTGTAGCATTTTTTATCTGCTCCATTATTGCAACAATGGATCCTGTTACCCCTTTAACATAGGCAGGCATCCCGTGTCCATCACCACTGTCAACAATGGTAACCTTATCAATGGATAGATTATCAGACACTACCTTGGTGACCTTATCCAGGATATCTGGCAGTTGCTGGATCAAGAAAAGTTATCTGGTATCCTCTTTCTCCCACTGATCTCTCAGCACCCTCACCGCCTCTGCGGTCGCCTTGCCATCTTCGGCTATCCTTGCCGCCTCCCCTATAGCTTTGAGCTCCTGAGCCTCTTTTTGTGCCCTGGCAGGCAAAATGATATCAGCCTCATATTTCATCCTGTTTCTTTCAACCCTCGTTTCTTCAAGCTTCTGTTCTTGTTCAACCCTGGCAATATCGCTAGCGACTTCTGCCTTTGCCTCGGCCATATTAGCCTCGGCAGCTAAATCGGCTTTTTTCACCCTGAGCTTATTTTCTGCTTCCACTATCGTCATATCTGCCTCGGCTTCGGCAACATTTCCTTTCTTTTTTGCCTCAGCGGCAACAAGCCGTGCCTCAGCCTCCGCATTGGCCTCAGTTATCCGGGCGTCCCTTCTGACTTCCGCATTCTTTCTCCTTCCAATAGCATCCAGATACCCTTCGGCGTCAGATATGTGTTTGATCTTAAAGGTATCCAGGACTAAGCCCAGCCTTTTAAGGTCACTTTTTGCCTGTTGGGATACCTTTTCAGAAAATTCAAGCCTGTTGCTGTTTGCCTCCTCAGGGGTTAATGTAGCCAGGATGCCTCGAAGGCTCCCCTCAATGTTCTCCTTTGCCACCTGGGATATGTCGCTGATGTTTTTTCCTAAAAATCTCTCCAGGGCATTCGAGAGGCCTTCCTCTTCGCTACCCGCTATCTTAACATTGGCCATAGCCTGTATGTTTATAGGAATGATCCCCTTGCTAAGGGCTCCCGTAAGCTCCAGATCTATTGGTATTGTTGTCAATGGCAATCGGGATACGGACTCAGTAATGGGGATCTTAAGGCCTCTCCCTCCTTTGATAATCCTGTATCCTATGAG
>QMLW01000410.1 GCA_003646935.1 Deltaproteobacteria bacterium | reverse complement strand
GGAATAATGCCTGCCTGTCGGCAGACAGGGGTTCTTAAGAAAATGGGGCAGTGGTTTATTGGTAAGATTTCTCTTGACAGGGGAGTTAATAAATGGATCATTGCTTTTAAAACCAACACTCCAGTATTCCACCATTCCATTATTCCATGTGTGAGACGATAGGAAACAGTCTCATAAAAACCTTTTTAATTTCAATAAGTTGTAGAATTTTCGAGACGTTTCGTCGGCATACTTGACGAGTTGCTGTTTGGTGGCGTGTAGCTGCTGTTTCTTTTCCCTTTCAGATCGATACAGCCTCGCGAGATCCTGTGCGTATTTCCTGAGATGCGCGTGGCCTAAGGAGCTTTCTGGGGGATTGTTTACTACCATGAGATTCGTCTCATATCACACTGCGCGAGCGTGAACACGAACTTACGCGAGCACTTCTTCCACTTTCTGTATCAAGGCCAGGAGGCTGAAGGGTTTGGTGAAATAGTCGTCGGCGCCAGCGTCAAGACCTTGTTCCCTTTCTGATTCCTCGCCCTTCGCGCTCAATATGATGATGGTGCCCTTACGTGTCTCCGGATTGCCCTTGAGTATTCGCGTGGCTTCCAGCCCATCTATGCCGCCGGGCATTACTACATCCATAATGGTGAGATCCGGTTTCTCCGACTTGGCAATCTCAATAGCCTGTTTTCCATTTTCTGCCTTGAGGATTTCGTACTCATCGACTCCGAGCGTCATTTCCACGAGCTCTCGTATCCCGGGTTCATCATCTACAATAAGTATCTTTTTCATCAACACGTACTCGCCTCTTCTGCGTCGTCTTTTCGCTACCGGCTGTTCATGGATGCTCGGTGTCAAGCCCGTTTGCTTGCTTTGGCCCCCACTTCATTGGATCGGCCTTACCTCGAGCATATTCCATGAGATCGAATCCCCGGCATGATGCCTAAACTTGTTTTTTGGGAGCCTATTTTACAGCAATAAATATGCCAAGCTCTTGCCATGTTGGATGAAGGGCTGGTTTTCGAGATGGACTAGAAGTAGTGATGACCTATGAGATTACACTAGGGCCTTATGCCGAGTTCATATAGTTTGGCCGAGAGGGTGTTGCGGTGAACACCGAGGATCTCAGCGGCCTTGGTTCTATTATAGTTTACGCTTTCGAGTATGGTGGCAATATATTGCTTCTCAAAGGCCTTGATTGCCTCTCGAAGGGGCATGTCCTTTATCTCGGTTCTGGTCATGGTAAACATGGGGATGTCCCTGAGACGGATAACAGGGCCCCTGCACAGAGTAGATAGCCTTTGGACGAGGTTTTCAAGCTCTCTCACGTTGCCGGGCCAATCGTATTTCATCAATACCTTAACGGCCTCTGGCGAAAACCTCTTGGGCGGATTATCCCCTTTTGAGAAAAGCTCCAGGAAGTGGTTTAGCAGCGATGGGATATCCCCTTTCCTCTCTCTGAGAGGGGGGACCATAACGGGAAAGACGTTCAGTCGATAGAAGAGGTCTTCCCGGAATTCTCCCCTGTTGATGAGTTCTTCTAGATCCTTGTTTGAAGACGCGATAAATCGTACATCAACCCTTATTACCTTTGTGCTCCCCAGTCTCTCAAATTCCCTCTCCTGAATAACCCTGAGGAGCTTTCCCTGCATGTTGATGTCAAGGGAATCGATATCATCAAGCAGGATAGTCCCCCTATGCGCTATTTCGAGTTTGCCCATGGCGGTATGTACGGCACCGGTAAATGCGCCCTTTGTATGGCCGAAGATCTCGCTCTCCATGAGTGTTGGCGGTATAGCGGCACAGCTGATAACCACAAAGGGGCGATCCTTTCTGGGGCTGCGGCGATGAATGGCCCTGGCAACCAGCTCCTTTCCCGTTCCGCTCTCTCCCTGGACCAGTACTGTCCCATCGCTTTGAGAGATGGTCGATATAAGGTCGAAGATCTTCATCATCTTCTCGTCATTTCCGACCATCTTTTCAAAGGGCTGAACCCTCTCAAGCTCACCCTTGAGGTAGGTGAGTTCCTTGACCAGGGTGTGTTTCTCCAAGGCGCGGCGGATTACCGTGACTACCTCATCCACATTGAACGGTTTAATGATGTACTCGTAGGCGCCCTGTTTGATCGCCTTTACCGCCGTCTGTATATCTTTGACCGCGGTTATCATGATGATTTCCGTATTGGGGTCCATATCCTTGAGCCGCTCAAGCAACTCTATGCCGTTGATATCCGGTAGCAGGATATCGAGCAGGATTACATCAACGGTATTGTTCGTGAAGATATCGATTGCCTGGTTCCCTGTTTCGGCGAGAAGGACCTCGAACTCGTCCTTTAACACCATATGGAAGGACTGGCGAACCCCTTGTTCATCATCAACCACGAGGATAGTGGCCCTCTTCCCGATCTCCGACATCACTAGGCTCTCAGCTTTGCGATTCTTTAACGAGTGGCTTGCTTTTCACATGAGGAATCATCGCCTTTAAGGCACTCCTATATGAGCACAGAATTCCGTGAACGTCAAGATATTCACGGGAGATAGGACCGATAATGCCCCTAGGTCATTGAAGCGGATGCACGTTACATTGTGCACCCACGCACAGTTTGCCGGGCAGACGGGCGGTGGTTCTTCAACGGCCTCACCGTTGCTACAGGAAAGAGCCCCAACCCTATTGCCAGATTGT
>QMLW01000409.1 GCA_003646935.1 Deltaproteobacteria bacterium | reverse complement strand
GTATCCCACGAGATCGGGCGGGGTCGTGGAGAAGTGTACCTTCTGTGCCGAGAGGCTTGCAGAGGGCCTTATGCCCGCCTGCGTCGAGGCCTCTAAAGGCGCTTTGATATTCGGTAATCTGGCAGATCCTGCCTCAAAGGTACGGGAAATCCTGAGGTCGCGGTATACAATCCGACGGAAATTGAGCCTTGGAACGGAGCCGTCCGTCTTTTACATGGTGTAATTATGATCGAAAGGGCACTGAGGGGAAGCAAGAGATATTGGGGATGGGTAGGTGTACTGATTGTTCTCTCTGCAATCGGCACGCTCGCCTACCTCGTGCAGCGGTTCTCCGGGACGGAGAACACCGGTTTGAGCAGGGACGTTTCATGGGGTCTCTTTATCGCTAACTACACCTTTTTCGTGGGAGTGGCGGCTTCCGCCGTTATGGTAGTCCTGCCCTATTACGTGCATGATTATAAGGAATTCGGCAGGATCGCGGTCTTCGGAGAATTTTTGGCCGTTGCCGCTATTGCGATAGCCGGGCTGTTCATCTTTGTTGATGTGGGGCAGCCATTGCGGTCTTTCAACCTCTTGCTGCATCCAACGCCCGGCTCTCCGCTCTTTTGGAATACGATCATCCTGCCCGTGTACATGGGGCTCAATGTACTGATCGCCTGGGCGGCATTGGGGGCCGAGGACAAATCAATCCCCCCGCCCTGGTGGATAAAGCCCTTGATCTATATCTCCATTCCCTGGGCCATCAGTATTCACACGGTTACGGCATTTGTATATGCCGGTTTGCCGGGAAGGGCATTCTGGAACACCGCTATTCTGGCTCCCCGTTTTCTCGTGTCGGCGTTCGCCTCAGGCCCGGCCCTTCTCATCGTAATGTGTATAATGATAAAGAGGCTCACGGGATTTGATCCTGGCAAAAAGGCACTCGGCCAGTTAGCGGTAATCGTGGCCTACTCCATGATCCTTAATCTGTTTTTCATAGTCCTTGAGTTCTTCTCCTCTTTTTACAGCAGCATCCCCTCCCATACGCAGGGCCTCGAGTACCTCTTCTTCGGCCTTCAGGGGCATGGAAAACTCGTTCCCTGGATATGGTCCTCTGTTGCCTTTGCGGTGGTTGGTACCGTTCTTCTAGTTGTTCCGGTAGTACGCAGGAATGATACTATACTGGCGGCTGCATGTATTATAGTTTTTTTCTCCCTTTGGATCGACAAGGGTCTCTGCCTGGTGGTGGCAGGCTTCATCCCTTCGCCCATGGCCACCATCACGGAGTATGCGCCATCTCTGTTCGAGGTGATAATCACCATCGGCGTCTGGGCGGTGGGATTTTTAATGCTTTCTGTTCTTTACAAGATAGCGCTTTCGGTGAGGAAAGAGGCGATTCAGTAACACAGTGATATAAGGAGGTTTTATTATGGCTCGTGATTATCAGATCAGGATAGCTTTGGACGATGAGAAGCGCAAAAGGGTGGAGGAGGCCGGTTTAAGCGGTTATATCACACAAACAGGTGACAACAGGGAAATCATAGTCATCCTGCCAATAAAAAACCAAAGGAAATTCCGCAAGGCCTTTCCGGATGCTGTATTTAACGATCAAACAGGTGAGGTGGATACGTTCCCCGAGGACGCGGCCGCCATGCTCTTCGATACCGTAATCGAACACAAGACCCTTGAGGTGATGCATCTATTTCTTCTCAAGGCCTTTAATCCGCTTGCGGGAAGGAAGCCGAGGCAAAAGGTTCATTAATAAAATCGTTACACGATTTTATGCGCCTCAGGCGCATTAATCTAACGCCTGCCCTCCATCAGCTGCGCTTCAGGCGCTGGCAGGCGAGGCGGTCGGGCGACGTTATCGCTCCTCTGGCGAAGGACTAATATTTCTATCCCTGTAGCACGTCGTTCGACCAAAAGGCCTTTCTATCGTGAGTCTCAGGGTCAGAAGACTCAAGGCAGAGGGGCTCTCGACATGCTACAGGGCATGAGCACGTCAAAAATTAATAACCTTATCAGCTTCAACGATCAATTCCGTTAGTTTGTCAGAACCTGCGATCTCTCCGTAGTTGATTTCAATCTTTATATTCCCTTTCTCGTCGCTAATCCCTCTGCCTACAGCACAGGATTGTCCGATATAGATGGGGATCTTATTGTTGAGGGTGAGGGAGAGGAAAAATTCCTCAAAAGGCGGGAAACCACATCCCTGAATATTTTCCTGAACTTCCTCCATCATTAAATAGACTGCGTCATTGAGCAAGAATATGGAAACATCATGCCCTTTTTCCACCAAGCCTCTTGCCGCCATAAAGGCAGCGGTTGCCGTTCCAGGATCTCCGGGACCACTATTGAGGGTGATCAGTATCTTTTGTGCCATAGTGCTTAATCCTCCTTCTACTGTTTTCCTTATGAGCGATTGACCCTGTCGCTCCGATTCAGGGTTATTCATGAAAGAACCTCTATACGCTTATCCGCCAGGCGGCTTGGGCAGGGAGATGCCTTTTTCCTTCATGCAGACTCTCATCAGGTGCACCATCCGTTACCTTCTGTATATATGGTCTTGCTTCAGAGGCTTGGTACCTAAAATAATTTTATGCAGAAGTCAATCGATTTTAGTGCTCTCCTTTTTATGGCATTGCCCGCACATGACTGGAGCGCTTATTCCGCCCTTACGAATCAGATCGAGGTGGCAACCC
>QMLW01000408.1 GCA_003646935.1 Deltaproteobacteria bacterium | reverse complement strand
GGGGAATTCGTTTCAGTGACAAGGGAGATCCCCCGTTTCATCAGGGAACTCAGGAGCAGGAAATACGACATTGTCATCGATCTCCAGGGATTATTGAAGAGCGGAATATTGACCTTTGTTGCCAGAGGGAAGCGCAAGATAGCCCTGAACAACGCGCGAGAGGGTAGTGCGCTTTTTATCAAAGAGAGGGTTGCCATTCCCGATCCCCAGATGCATGCCCTCGAGAGGTATCTTTGTATCGCGAGGCACCTGGGGGCGGAAAACACGAGATGGGATGGATATATACCGATTCATGAGAGCGATAAGGCATACGTTGATTCCCTATTGCAAAGGTTTGATGACGGCCGCAGCTTGGTGACCATTAATCCAATGGCGAAATGGAAGACCAAGTTGTGGGAACCGACTCGCTTCGCCTCACTGGCGGACTTGGTTCATGAGAAACGGGGCGCGGAGATTATCTTTACGGGGAGCGATACTGATAGGGCTGCGATAGAGGAGATCCAATCGGCGATGAGCACTGAGGCCCTGAACCTGGCAGGGAGGACGACCCTGAAACAGTTGGCCTACCTCTATCAAAGGTGCGCTGTGGTCATCTCAACCGATACCGGGCCCATGCATATAGCTGCGGCGATGAGATCTCCCCTCGTGGTAGCGCTCTTCGGGCCGACCTCCCCATCGAAAACCGGCCCCTATGGAGGACGGAAAAAGGTAATCCGGGCCGGAGTGGCATGCAGTCCCTGCTTCAAAAAAAGATGCGATGACATGAGGTGTATGAGAGGAATCACGGTAGATATGGTATATGAGGCGGTAAAAGAAGTTATAAATGCCTAAAGTGATGAAGGGCACGTAATGTAAAAACATGCGAAACATTTTGTTAGATGACAGAGGGCTTGCGAATCTTGCTCTTAGTTCTATCAAATTTTAGCTCACTTTAAACTCTAGGCACTTTAGATCACTTATATAAGGAGGGTATAGATATGGCCATTAGCAAGGAGTTGTTGGATATCCTGGTGTGTCCGAAGTGTAAGGGAGAGATCTATCTGAACGATGCAGGAGACGGATTGATCTGCGAAAGCTGCAAACTCCTCTACGAGATCAAGGACGACATACCGATTATGCTTATCGATGAGGCAAAAAAGATAGAAGGGGATTAAGTGGACCTCTCTATTATCGTCGTCTCATACAACACCAAGTCGCTCCTTCTCGATTGCCTGGCATCGATCTTCGCCACCGTAAAGGGTATGAACTTCGAGGTCTGGGTGGTGGATAATAACTCCACCGATGGAACGATCGAGGCAGTAAGGCAACGATACCCCACGGTGAATGCCATCGCGAACAGGCAAAACCTGGGTTTTGCAGCGGCCAATAACCAGGCCTTTCGTGCCATGAGCGGACGGTACGCCCTGCTTCTCAACAGCGATGCCATGCTTACCGAGGGGGCGGTGCGAGCGCTCTATGATTTTATGGAGGAGCATCACGAGGCTGGAATGTCCTGAGGCCAGCTTTTGAACCAGGATGGTTCAAAACAAAACTCCATTGCCAATTTTCCAACGGCTCTGACGCTCCTCTGTAACGAAACCATGTTGCGGGTGCTATGGCCGAAACGATTTCCCAGTAAGAGAAGACGATATCGTCACCCCATAGAGATAGAATCGTGTATAGGAGCCTGCGTGATGGTTCGAAAGAAGTCCATGGATGAGGTAGGGATGTTTGACGAGAGGTATTTCTTCTTCTTCGAGGAGACGGATTGGGCTTACAGGATGAGGCTCGCAGGCTGGGGTGTTTACTTCGTGCCCGCTGCACGAATCGTACACGCCCAGGGACAGACGGTGGGAAGCGGTGTAGAGTCCAGAATCATGTTCTATAGATCCAGATATCTCTTCTTCAGAAAGTGGCGTCCAAGCTCCTTTCCCCTGTTTTTCGCTATTATCTCCTCGAGGTTGCTGGTCAATGCCCTTGTCTCCCTGGTCGGACTGATGGTGACCCTTGGGCTCGAGAATTCCATAAAGAGGAGATTCGTCATCTACATCAAGCTCATGGGCTGGCATCTTCGGGGATGCCCTGAGGTGTAAGGGTAGGCTATGTTGGTGAAGGGAGAACAGATCTCGCTGGATGGCATCGAACGGGTGCTGCTCATACAACTGGGGGATATAGGAGACGTAGTGCTCACGATCCCCACGATCAAGGCCTTGCGGGAGAACCGACCGGCGGGTACCTTGTATGTTATGGTGAGGGAGCATGCAAAAGAATTGATCGAGGACTATCCCTACGTCAATGGTGTGATCTCGGTTGAAGGCGCACAAGGGAATCTATGGGAGAGGCTCCGCTATCAAAGGGGATTTCTCAAGGCTTTACGGGGGAAGAAATTCCAAGCGGCTATCGACCTGAGAACGGGAACGAGAGGTGCTGTTTTGTCATATCTGAGCGGGGCACCATTGAGGATAGGCAGATATGCAGAAGATGGCCGGTTGTGGAGAAACAGGCTTTTCACGCACCTTGTCAGGCCGGAGAACGAAATGGAGCAGTATTCATCGCTTCACAGTTTGAATATAGTTGCACCTTTCAAGGTAGGTGCCCGTGATATCAAGCCAAAGCTCACCGTCAGCAGGGAGCGGGAACTGCGCACAGAACGCATCCTGCGAGACGAAGGGGTACCATCTGACAGACCCCTCCTTGCCTTTCATCCATTC
>QMLW01000407.1 GCA_003646935.1 Deltaproteobacteria bacterium | reverse complement strand
GCTGTGATATGCGGGCTGCTTATATCCACGGCGTGAGTGATTGCTTTCCCAACGCGGAAATAAGCTTTGATCGTTTTGATATCATGAAGATCGGCAACCATGCGGTGGACCAGGTGCGACGAGAGGAGGCCAAGACCACACACGTGTGTTGAAGAACACGCCCTACCTGTGGCTCAAGAACCGCAACTATCTGACCGATAAGCAGCGTCGAAAGTTGCAATCCTTGGCGGCCTACAACCTCAAGACAGCCAGAGCGTATCAGATCCGCCTGATCCTCAAAGAACTCTTTGAACAACCCAACCGCGAGGTCGGGGAAGCCTTCCTGAAGCGCTGGTATTTCTGGGCGACGCATAGCCGTCTGGAACGCATCATCCGGGCCGCAAATACCATCAAGCGTCGTTGGGAAGGCGTTTTCAATTGGTTTGACAGCATGATCACCATCGGGTTGCTGGAGGGGTTCAATAGTCTCGTCCAGGCTGCCAAAGCACGCGCACGTGGATAACAAACCAACCGAAATCCCATCACTACGGCCTATCTGATCGCTGGACAGCTCAAGTTCAACTTACCCACATGAAACAGCGAGGAGCCTTTTTTGCAGGCATTATGTATGACTTATTCGGGCTCGGAGCATACGATCTCCTTAAGGATCACATCATGGCCCCACCGCGCTCGCGACCACGCGCAGCGATCGATGGACGCCCATATCACATACCGCGGCGCACTCCGGGACCTACGGTAACACATACCCTACCTGCCATTGCTTCGGTGATTGGGAGGAGGAAACCGATGGGAGAGATCGGCCGCCTGAAGAACTAGACGAAGCTGAACTGCACCCTAGCTCAAATCCCCTCCGCAGGCAGCCTTTTCGACTTTGGCTTCCGCAAAGCCGCTTACCAGGGCGTCGCCGAACTCTGCGTGGACGGCACGATGGCTGTATCCGCTCAAGCAATCCCTGAGTCCTTGCGCAGGCGAGGCCGGGGCCATCACTTTGCAGAAGGGCAAACCCTACCCCTAGCACAACCCTAACGCTGCCTTCACATCCAGGCAACGGCTCTCTCCGCACAGACATGATAGGCTGTCATAAGCAGCATTCCGGGGATAAACTGCTCAAAGCAGAGCATGCTGAATCCGATCCTTACACGTCGGCGATGGAGAAAATGATCGCCACACCGTCATCAGGCTACTTGGCCAGAATGCGCGAGGCTCATGAGCGAAGTGGGCTCAGCCTCCGCGAGGTCGCGAGAATCTGCGATCTCGACCACTCTTACGTATCAAGGACTCTCAATGGCGAGCGGAAGCCCCACCGCGATGTGATCATCTCCCTATGCGTGTTCGCGTGGCGCCAGAGCCGGATCGAGACGGATGAAATCCTCTTGCTCGCGGGCCATCCTCCTCTCGGACGCGCGGCTCTGCGCGAATACCGTCGGAACGGGCATCAATCATGGAGGCTTGGAGACTCAGGAGCCGCTGCGGGGAGCGGCCTGGGAGGCGCCCTCCCGCAGCATGCAGGCCGCCTATGCACATAGCCGAATTATCTTCGGTGGCGAGGTCTTCCCCTCCCACCGATGGCCAGGCCTAGATTATCCATAGGGCTATACTGGCGATGTCGATCTTTGATGTCGGTGTTCGCCAATGCTATGTACCGGCGGGTCATCTCAAGCGATTTATGCCCAAGGATCCTCTGCAGGGAAAAAACATCCCCACCGTTAACCAGGTACCGAACGGCAAAGGTGTGTCTGAAGAGGTGCGGATGGAGCCTCGGGATACCCGTGCGCCGCTTGAGCCGCGCGACCATCTGACCGACGGCGTTCCGACTTAGGGGCCTCCCATCCGCCGTAAGGAAAAGGCGATCCTCGCGCGGATTGAGAGGTTCCGGTCGGAACCGTTCGATGTAGCGGATCACGGAACGCTTGGCCGCATAGCCGATCGGGACGATGCGCTCCTCCGCACCTTTGCCGAACACCTTACACTCGCCCAGCCCGGCATCGAAGTCCTGCATCTTCAAATCGGTTAACTCGGAGAGCCTCACCCCTGTATCGCAGAACATCATCACGATCGCCAGATTTCGCGCCCCCTCGGGCGAATCATGGGGGATGGCCAGCAATATTTTGCGCAGTTCATCCTCGCTGAGCGGCTTAATCAGCGTTTTGGGAACCTTGGGGGGCTTAAGCGGCCTGAGAACATTGGCCTGGGTATAGCCGTCCTCCTGCAGCCAGCTGGAGAAGGCCCTTAGAGAGCGAGCGAAGCCATTGATCGTGGTCGGTGACAGGCGGCCAGCGACCTCGCGATGGTGGGGATGGTCGGGGTACTTGGAGGAGCGCTCCATCAGAAAGCGGATAAATTCACGCGCATGATCAACGCTGAGTTCATGGATCATGAGATGCTCTTCGCCGCGGTCCGCGAGGAACTTCAGGAAGGCGCGAAGTTTTCTCTGGTACCAGCGGATGGTATGGGGGCTCTTGCCCTCTACGACGAGCAGAGCCAGGTAGTTATCCACCGCCTCCGCCAATGTGGAGCCCATGCGACGCCTCTGGACTTCGTGTGCCCTTGTATTCATCTTAGGCCTCCTTTCTGTGGCTGTGGTTGACTGCCGGTGACTCCGGGTGACAGGTCTGCGCGATGGGTGATCGAATCCCTTGGAATTTTTACAATTGGGCTGGTCTCGGCGGGCTATCGGAGAAATGTCTAAGTG
>QMLW01000406.1 GCA_003646935.1 Deltaproteobacteria bacterium | reverse complement strand
GATCAACTGCTCATCGTCTGCGGTGCCCTCGCGCTCTGCGGGTTTTTTCTCTCCGCCATCAAAAGGCTGGGCTCGAAACCATACTTTTTGCTGGCCGTAACAGGCGCCGCCTTTGTCCTCGCCTGCCTTCTCGCCGGCGGGATCCCCCTCCAGGTCTCCCCCTACAAAGGGATCAGTAAGGCCCTTCAACTTCCTGATGCCGTGCTGGAGTACGAGCGCTTCTCCCCGTTTGGATTGGTACAGGTTGTGGATGCGCCTTCGCTGCGCTATGCACCGGGGTTAAGCCTTGCCTTTACCAAGGGACCGCCGCCACAGAAGGAGCTGTTCGTGGATGGAAGCTCCTACGGGGCCGTAACCAACTTCATGGGTGATATCCAACAGTTGGAGTTCCTCGATTACAGCACCTTCTCGGCTGCCTTTCACACGTTCTCGCCGAAACGGGTGCTGGTCCTGAATCCGGGAGGCGGGATCCAGATCCTGGCTGCCCTCTTTCACGGTGCCGATCGCATCCAGGTCGTTGAGCCCCACCCCGGTATTGTGAGGCTTCTCCAGGGGCCACTGAGATCCTATTCCCAGGGAATATACGATCAGCACCCGAAAATCCGGGTGGAGACAGCCTCGCCTCGAGGGTTTCTTGCAGGGGAACTCGGCTCATATGAGCTCATAGAGCTGGGTCTCATCGGCAGCTGGGGCGGCGTGGGCGGGGGGATCTACGCAACCGGGGAGAACTACGTATACACAAGGGAGGCCTTCAAGGAATATTTCAAACGCCTCGAACCCCAGGGCATGCTCAGTGCTTCCGCCTGGTTAAGCAGCCCTCCCCGTGTTTTTCTGAAACTCCTTGCCCTGGCAGTTGAAACCCTCGAGAACTCCGGAGCAAGGGATGCCTCGCGCTCGCTTGTGGCGATTCGGGGCTGGGCAACGGGGACCGTGCTCATAAAGAAAGGGGGTTTTACCCCAGCGGAAATCGCACGGATAAGGGATTTTTGCGAGCAACGGGCCTTTGATCCGGTGTATTATCCGGGCATCGACAGAGGAGCAGTCAACCGTTTCAACGTGCTTGAAGACCCGGTTTACTTTGAGACCGTTTCCCGGCTCCTCCATAGGGGCGCCAAGGATGAGCTCTATGAAAATTACCTGTTCAATATCCGACCACCCACCGATGATAAGCCCTATTTCTTTCATTTCTTTCGGGTAGCCGTCCTACCCTACCTCGTTAAAACATTGGGAAAAGAGTGGATTCCCTTCCTGGAGTGGGGTTATGTGATCCTGTGGGCAACCCTGGTGCAGGCGCTCATCGTAGCGCCGATTCTCATGTTCCTTCCCCTTGTGTTCATCTGCACGCACGGGAAAAGGCCCTCTCCCCTCTCAAAGGGGAGCATGGTGCTCTACTTCAGCACGCTCGGCCTGGCCTTTATATTCATAGAGATGGGTTATATCCAGAAATTCATCATGGTGCTTACACACCCCATGCTGGCCCTCGGGCTGGTGGTGTGCACGCTGCTCGTCTTCTCCGGGATGGGGAGCCTTGCGAGCGCCAGGCTAAGAAAGGGCACAGCGTGGATCCCCTTCGCTGCACTGCTCCTGCTAGCCCTCGCATCCCTCGCTCTGCTCGACGGCATCCTGAAGGCCCTTCTGTCCTACCCCCTCGCCATCAAGGGCATAGCAGCGGTGATCCTGCTCGGGCCCCTTGCGTTTTTCATGGGAATGCCCTTCCCCGTTGGCCTTCAGCTGGTCTCAGACACCCAGAGCAGCTACATCCCGTGGGTGTGGGGCGTGAACGGCGTGGCCTCGGTGATCGCCCCTGTTCTGGGAAGCCTGCTGAGCGTGTGCCTGGGTTTTCATGCCGTTATGCTCATCTCCGTGCTGCTCTATGGCCTCGCCGGAGGCACGTTCTATTTCATTGCCCAAAGGCGGGATTCAGGGGACCGCAACTGATGGCTGGCAGGCAGTAAGGAATCCACGCCCAGAGGACGTGAGTTTCTGGCGAGAACTGTAAAAAAGATATCTCCATGATCAACAGTGAGCTACTTTGATCAATGACCATGGGGCAAAGTGTCTGGCTCAGTTGCTCCTAAGTAACTCGAGCAGAAAACGAGTTACTTCCATCAATAACCTGGGCAGGGGCCTGGCTAGGTCATTTGCTAAGATGATATATGTTTTGCGATGATCTCCTTCATTATCTCCCTGGTTCCACCGCCAATAGAAAGAATTCGGTTATCCCGGCACAGCCTTTCCACCAGGCATGTGCGCAGGTAGCCACAGCTACCGAAGATCTGGGACGCATCATAGGTGACCCTGTCGCTCACCATGCAGGAGAAATTCTTGGCCATAGAGATCTCCTTGATCTGCTTTTCCCCGGCATCTATCTTCGCGGCAACCCGATATAAGAATTCCCTGCTGGCCTCCACAAGGGTTGCCATATCCGCCAGCTTGTGCGGTTGTGGGTCTCACCGAAGTATTCCTGAAATCCCATAGTGCACCACCCTACAGTGGATGTTGTATCGGTGTCTTTCAATTAGCAGAGCCAGCGTTTTCCGGCCTTACTAATCGGGGCATCAAATTGTATACATCCTCCATTCCGGAAAAGAATTGATCAAAAAGGCGGAAAAGTTATGAAAAACAGGCTATTCCCGCTGGGCAGGCTCACCGATGAGCAAGCCCGGAAGATCCGCCTGATCTGCAAAGTCATCTCTAACCCCCAGGAG
>QMLW01000405.1 GCA_003646935.1 Deltaproteobacteria bacterium | reverse complement strand
CTTTACATTCGCGTCATAATAAAGGCTCGTTGGCCTCTCGTCATCCGCATGCTCGGCAGCAAGGTGATAGATTACCTCCATCCCATGGCATGCTGAGGCAAGCCGAGCTTTGTCCCTGACATCTGCGACAATGCTCATCTCCGGGAAGACCGTGCTCTGCCGCTTATCATAGATTTTGACCATGTGCCCGGCCTCCAAAAGCGCAGCAACAAGGCGGGTCCCGATAAAACCGCTCCCTCCTGTGACAACTACTCTTTTAGTAAAAACCTCCATCTTTATGCGTTCTTAACTACCACCTTGTGTTCATCCCGAAGAAATGCCGGAATCCGTCCCGCAGCACTCAGAACTAGGACCTTTACGATCCTGCGGCTGTCCTGCCCGTCCGCTAAGAAGCCCTGATGAACAATGAAAATCTACATAAACATGCCAGCCACACTGATGATAGACAAGCCTTGAGCTGATATGGATGATGAAGGAAAACGTCTGGTTCAAAACCCGGTAGCAATGAAACCGGGATAGGGATTACCGAAAACAGGTTTGACCTGAAATCGGTAAAGAATGATGGTCAGTCACCTCGCTCCCTGCCCGAAGATCACCACCCCGATGGTCTTAAGCATAATCTTGAGATCCAGCAGAAGGGACATGTTTTTGATGTAGTAGAGGTCATACTCAAGCTTTCGAAGGGCATCTTCCACTGAAGCACCATACCGATAATTAACTTGCGCCCAACCCGTGATGCCAGGCCGCACCGTATGGCGAACTGCATAGTACGGAACCTGTGCCTCTAGTTCTTTAACGAACTCCGGCCTCTCGGGCCTTGGCCCGATCAGGCTCATCTCCCCACGGAAGACATTGAAAAGCTGGGGAATCTCGTCAACCCTCAGAAGCCGAATTACTTTCCCCGCCCTTGTCACGCGAGTGTCATTTGCCTTAGCCCAAACCGCTCCATTTTCCTCCGCTTTTACAACCATAGATCGAAACTTCCATAACGTAAATTCAGAGCCACCTCTGCCTAAACGGTTTTGCTTGTAGAAGATAGGCCCCCTGGAATCAAGCTTGATGGCCAGTGCTGTGATACCCAGAACAGGCAGGCTCAAGGTGAGAAACAGAGAAGAGAAAGCAAAATCAATCAGTCGTTTTACCTTCTGAAGGTACTCTTTGGAGATCAGATAAAATCCCCCTGCAAAGAGCAGCCACTCGTCATGTATATGCTCAACAGGGATGCGCCTTGTTAGCCCCTCAAAGACAGTCGGCATCTCAAGGATATTGATACCTTTTAGCTTGGCCTCAAGGATACTGCGTATAAGCCTTTTCGGTCGATTGTGGGTGATAGCCACGATCGCGGTTTTCACCTTCCTCCGGGCTGCGATTTCAATCAGCTGGTCTGTGCGGCCTAGGACCGCAGGGGAGCCGACATTTTTTTGAAGCTTTCCTGGGTCATCATCGAGAAAACCTGCTACCCTGTAGGGGGATATTCGACTCTTTAGCAGTTCGTATAAGGCTGTTCCACACCTTCCTGCACCCAACACCAGGGTCTTCTCTTTCCCCATAGCTGCGGGAAATAAAATGGAAAATAGCCACCTCCACCCATTGAGAAGAAACCATACCATGATCATCTGGATGAGGAAGATTCCCCGACCGTATCTCCACTGGGGAAGGGAGTAGAAAAGGAAGGCAGCGAAAAACCCGGCGATCATCACTGCCAGGAGTGTACGGAAGGCGGAGTCCCGAGAATTAAAATTACGGTTTAAATTATAGAGATCGAAGATATACAGCAAAACCAGATACAGAAACAAGGTAAAGGTAGTCGCACCTGTATAGGTGCTAAAGATGTCAGCCGTGTGCCCAAGGCGAATGAGCGGGGAAATATACGCGGCCACAAGTATCAGGGCCACATCCCCTAGGAGCAGAATCCATTTTTGACGGGTGAAGAAAAAAACCATACACAGCACATTTTCATCCCAACAGCTCAACAGCTTCATGGTGCATAAGTTATATAATGTGCCAACGTCCCCCCTGCTCCCACACAGTTTTTGGATGATCCGGTGCAAACCAATAGCCACTTACAAAATGTTTTATGATTGCAAGATGTCTCCAAATTTTTCCGTCCTCAGGATCGCCTAAAGCCGCCCGCATGGCTTGATATGATGCATAATATGCCCTCGAGGCCGAACTGTTGAAGCTTCC
The DNA here is from genome assembly GCA_003646935.1 of Deltaproteobacteria bacterium. Lineage (GTDB taxonomy): Bacteria > Desulfobacterota > DSM-4660 > Desulfatiglandales > B25-G16 > B25-G16. Next base: position 525 of record QMLW01000405.1, on the reverse strand, counting down.
CTTATTGAATAACGCAACAGCATCTTCAAGATAATTCTTAGCATAGCCTAAACGATATTTTATCATCCTTTTCTCTTAATCCATAACAGGCTACCAAAATATCTTCTTGCTATTAGTCATATCTACGAAATAAGTTAAAAAGTAAACAACGTCCCTCATTAGATCACATTGATCAACTGCGGCAACTCATTGATCTTCGCCCTCCGTAAGATTCTTCCAAAGGGCAGAATGCGGGGATCGTTTTTGACCGTAGCCGTGCCGGTTCGAATATTGGGGCTGTCTTTCAGCATGGCAGCAAAAGTGATCTCTTTGAATTTTTCCGATTTTTGCCCGCCACAGTAACTGCGGGTGAATTTTGGCCTAAAATCGGTACGAAAAGAAGGGAATGCTATATCGCTGCTTCTTGAGAGGTAGATGGGATCAATGAAAACTCAAACTGAACCCTGTGCTGAAAAACTGTCGAGGCATCCAGAACTTCAATGCCCAGAAGCTTTCCTTCCTTGTCAAAATCCGCATAAACACCAG
>QMLW01000404.1 GCA_003646935.1 Deltaproteobacteria bacterium | reverse complement strand
CCCCGATTGGGCCGCGAAGAGGGAGCAACTGGCCAGGGAGGGCAAGACAATCGAGAGTGAAGAGGGGGAGGGGATCGCCATCTTCAGGAATGCCGTTCAGTATGTGAGAGAAAACTTATGATCCTTTGAAACTGGAAACTTGAAACTGGGTTTGAGATCCTAACATTCGATTATCATAAAAATGTAGTTTTGAGTTTCCGGTTTCAAATCTTCCAGTACTTCCCCTGAATGGATTTCGCCTTCTCCAACACAGGGGCGAGTATCCTCTGATCCTCCTGGCCAGACCAGTCCCGATCCCCTATGGTGGATTCTCCCCGCAACTCCTTTAGGACCGCCTTCACCGAATCCCGCAGCCCCTCGAGGTTATAGCCTCCCTCCAACGTGAGCACGAGCTTCCCCCCGCAGGCCTCGCGGGCTATGTCCATGAGGATACGCGTTAGTCCCGCAAACCCATCGGGGCTCACCGACATACCGCCGAGGGGATCGCGCATATATATATCAAATCCAACGGAGCACAACACGAAATCGGGATTGAATTGCAAGGCGATGGTCTTGAGGATCTGCCCATAAATAGCCACATACTCCGCATCCCCGTATCCCGTGGATAGGGGAACGTTTACCGTATATCCCTCCCCTTTGCCCCTTCCAACCTCCTGAAAGCTGCCGCTGCCTGGATAGTAGGGGTATTGATGGGTGCTGAAGTACAGGATGGAGGGATCATCCTCAAAGCAATGCTGGGTGCTGTTGCCGTGATGGAGATCCCAGTCAGCGATCAGGATCCTCTCTAAACCCAATTTTTTCTGGGCATGCCTGGCCCCTATCGCCACATTGTTAAACAGGCAAAACCCCATGCCCCTGCTCCTCTCAGCGTGGTGTCCTGGAGGTCTGACCAGAGCGAAGGCGTTGTCAAGCTTACCGTTGTGTACCATCTCGATGGCATTCATAAGGCCTCCTGCGGCACGCAGGGCCGCCAGATATGATCCAGCCGAGGTTTGGGTATCCGCATCCAGGTAGCCGTAAGGCTTTCCAGCCGTGGCCGCCACCATATCAATATAGTCCTTAGCGTGTATGGAGAACAACTCATCCTCGGTAGCCTCTCTCACCGGGACTTCAATGTAGTTATCCTTCATATCCGGATCTTCGAGCATCTCATAGACAGTCTCCAAACGCTTGTGGCTCTCGGGGTGAAAGGCCCCTGGCTGGTGGTCGAGGTAGCTCTCATCCCTGACGATTCCCGTCTTGTTCATAGCATATCTCCTTGACAGTTAAGGATCTTCCCCTGGTTTAATAATACATTTTAAACGCCATGCCAAGTCATTTAAAGAGAGTGCCTATTGACTCCAAGGCGTATTTATTTAATATAACCCCCTGTGGACTTCTGGGTACAACGAAGCATGAAAAAAGTGTAAAAAAGAACGATCTTTTATATTTTACTATCTAAGCGGCGAAGCCGTTCTTTATAAAATCGCACCAGCGATTTTATTTTCATATAAACAGAACCTTGCTGACATATGCACCGAACGTGCCTGAGCGAGTTATGAAAAAGGAAATGGAAAATCCTTCCCTTCTGAAACGTCCTCATATCTGGGCATTTACCACCTATTTCGCCGAAGGCCTCCCCTACACCCTGATACGGATGGTATCATCGGTCTTCTTCCGCGACATGAGGGTGAGCCTTGAGGCAATCGGGCTTACGTCGCTGTTCGGCATACCATGGGTTATTAAATTCCTGTGGGGACCCCCCGTTGACCAATTTGGCACCAAAAGGAAATGGATGCTCATGGTGCAATTCCTCCTGATCCTCCTCTTTCTGGCAGTTGCCCTCATGAGCTCTCTTCCGTATGGGGTGAAACTCATTGCAGGGCTTCTCTTTATCGGGGCCTTCTTTTCTGCAACCCACGATATTGCCATTGACGGATATTACATGGAAGCGCTTGACAAGGACGGGCAGGCCAAATTCGTGGGCTACCGGGTAATGGCTTATAGGCTCGCCATGATGGCGGGAACGGGCATAATCGTTACGGTTGGAACTACCGTGAGTTGGCTCGCTGCCTACTCAGCGGCTGCGCTCTTTCTCGGGCTGCTCTTTGCCTATCACCTCCTGTTTCTTCCCCGCGTCGAGAAGGAAATCCTCGGCCTGAAGTATCTTTTCAAGAGGGTGTTTAGGGTTAAGGTAATCGCGGCAGCCGCTTTTATCGTGCTTGTCATGTGGGCTTTGAAATCGCTCCTCTGGCATGAATTGACGGTCAGGCTTTTCGCGGTTCTTCCCTTTCTCAAAACCATCAGCTTCGCGGGATGGGTAGCGATGGGTCTTCTGGTACTTCTTATCGGTCTGGCGCTATTCAGGAAGCGCATAAAAGAACTGGTTTTCCGGGATAAGGAATCGTTTTACTCAAGGGCCTTCTTTGACTACATGGACAGGGAAAAGATAGGGGTTGCCATAGCCTTCATCATACTGATGAGGACCGGCGAGTCGACGCTCTCATCGATGGTTGCCCCATTTATGGTTGACCTCGGCATTAAGGTACACTACGGCTGGCTTTCGGGTGGGGTAGGGCTTCCCTTCTCTATCATAGGGGCTATGGCCGGGGGATTCTTTATCTCGAAGTACTCGTTAAAGAAGACGATTTGGCCGTTTCTGTTGGCCCAAAACTTCACCAATCTCATCTACATGGGCCTTGCCCTCGGGCTTAGTCGATATGTTGCGCTAAAT
>QMLW01000403.1 GCA_003646935.1 Deltaproteobacteria bacterium | reverse complement strand
GTATCAGTGAGAGTAATTAGACGTCTCGGAAATTCGATAACTTATTGAAATAAAAGTATTTTTAGTAGAACATAGTTCATATAGTCCAGATGGAATAATGGAATATTGGAATGTTGGTTTGCAGAAAGAATTCGTATATCTTGACGTCTCCATGTTAAGAGGAATTTCGGTAGTAGACCATTACCCTGTTTTTCCAGAACCCATTATTCCCTGGCCCAGACCTTACAGGCAGAATTTATATTATGTAGAATAACCCTTCTATAAAATGACAAGATCTAGATTTCATAAATCAAATCGCGCCAGGGCGGGCCATTATTCCACCATTCCAACATTTCAATTGTGATCGAAGCGAACTAAGTTTCTTTTTATCCCAGGTACCGGATGCCTTCCATAACCGGAGGAGAAAGAGATAAATGGATGTAGATGAGGAGACAGCAGAGGTTACGGTGCTCGATGTAGAGAACCTCACCATTGCCTATGAGACACGAAAGGGCGATGTAGAGGCGGTCAGGAATGCCTCTTTTCAGGTGAGGGAGGGCGAGACCATCGGCCTGGTTGGTGAGTCGGGGTGCGGAAAGAGCACTATTGCCTTTGGGATCGTGAATTTCCTCGGCCCCAATGGCAAGATCGTGGAGGGGAGGATCCGATTTCAAGGAGAGGAACTGGTGGGCCGCTCAGAGGGAGCGCTCAAGAGGATTCGTGGCGACAGGATCGCCATGGTATACCAGGACCCCATGCAGGCACTCAATCCCTCGGTACGGCTCGGGGACCAGCTGGCCGAGGTTCTGACGTTCCATCAGCAGATCTCGGATAGTGACGCCTGGGAGCGATCCATCCATATGCTCAAACGCGTTAACATGCCCGACCCCGAAGACGTGATGTATCGATACCCCCACCAGATATCTGGCGGCCAGCAGCAGCGGGTGGTCATTGCCATGGCCATGCTCAACAGCCCGTCGCTTCTGATCATGGATGAGCCAACCACGGCCCTGGATGTTACCGTGGAGGCGGCAGTGCTTGATCTGATCGAGGAGCTGAAGCGTGATTTCAAGGCAGCCAACATCTTCATTACCCATAATCTCGGCGTAGTGGCACGCGTGAGCGACCAGCTCTGCGTGATGTATGCCGGTCAAATGGTGGAGCGGGGGGCGGTGACCGATATCTTCAGGAGCCCGCATCACCCCTACACCATGGGGCTATTGGCCTCTGTGCCTCGGCTGGGGGAGAGCAAGGCAGAATCCGTGCTCCATCCAATCCGTGGCCGTGTGCCCCCACCGGCCGAGCGGCCAATGAATGAGTGTATCTTTGCACCGCGATGTGACTTCGCAACAGAGGAGTGCCGAAAGGCGCTTCCGGATTTCGTGGAGGTCAGCCCCGGCCATATGGCGCGCTGCATATACGCCAGGGATATTGCCTCGCGGCCCCGCACCACGAAGAAGCGCCGCATCGCAAAAGATCTTGAACATAGGGGCTCCGAATCCCCTGAGGGTGAACTGCTCAACTTCGATGATCTCAAGATCTACTATCCGCAGGAATCACAGTCGGTGGTGAGCCTCTTCGGCCTGGGCGAGAAGAGGTTCGTAAAGGCCGTTGACGAAGTGGGCGTGAGGCTGTCAAAGGGCAGGACCCTGGGCGTGGTGGGGGAATCCGGATGCGGTAAGTCCACGCTGGTCAAGGGGATTATTGGCCTGGAGCAGGTTACCGCTGGGGATGTGGAGTTCTTGGGCATAGATATCGACCGGCCGGTGTCGGAGCGTGAAACGAATTTGATCAAAGAGATGCAGATGGTCTTCCAGAATCCGGACTCCACGCTCAACCCATCGTATTCGGTTGGCAAACAGATAGCAAGGCCGATCAGGAGGTTCAAGACCGTGCCCAGGGATCAGGTGAAAGGCGAGGTCATTCGCCTGCTTAAGGCCGTTCGCCTCGATGAGATTTACTACGATCGCCTCCCCAGACAGCTGAGCGGAGGGGAAAAGCAGAGGGTTGGGATCGCACGGGCCCTGGCGAGCCGACCCGATCTGATCATCTGCGATGAACCCGTTTCCGCCCTCGACGTGTCGGTCCAGGCGGCGGTGATCAACCTCCTGCTGGAGATTCAGGAGATCTACGGCTCATCGATGATCTTCATAGCACACGATCTGAGCGTGGTTCGGTTCTTCTCCGATGATATCGCGGTGATGTACCTCGGGCAGGTTGTGGAAGTGGGTCCGGCCGAGGCGATCTACTCCCCGCCCTATCATCCCTACACCGAGGCGCTGCTCTCTGCAGTGCCCATCCCCAATCCTGATGCGGAACAGAAGCAGATCCGCCTCGGCGGCAACGTACCGAGCGCCCTCAACCCGCCAAGCGGCTGTCGATTCCACACCCGCTGCCCGAGGCGAAAGGATATGCTCCCCGATGGCGGCGAGATCTGCGAGAAAGAGGTGCCGCCCTGGCGCAGCACTGAGCATGGCCACCGGATCTTCTGCCACATACCGCTCGAGAAATTAGAGACGGTGGAACCCGTTGTCCACTCCTCCAGGTAGCCCACTGATCTATCAACATCTTGGGTTTCCTTCTCCAGAGCATTTGGTCCTTGAATTTGCTCTTAAGCATGTTGAGTGGAAGGGTAGCGTCTAGGCAAGCATCAAATTCCCCGCGTTTCAATGCAGAAGGTTTTGGTGAAAACGCGGGGATGCCAGCCAGAAAGGGCAGTGGTCTTTGGTGAGAGAT
>QMLW01000402.1 GCA_003646935.1 Deltaproteobacteria bacterium | reverse complement strand
CGTCCCTCAAATACGTACAAGCTATTCTGAAATGATCCCCGCTAAGGCTATTCTATTTAATTGCGATACATATATTGTGTATCGCGAGTTGCCTTCAAATACAAAATACCATCTTGAAACAGATCGCATCATAAAAGAATGCCGCTTAGAGTGACATAATAGGGATTGGTGATGAAGGTATAGAAATCATAATATAAAAGCAGAGCCATCCCCTATTTGCTTGTATTCCCTATGCTGACCGGCGTTTTACCAATTTATCGTTAAATACCTTGCTTTTAGCAAAAATGAGGTTATAATAACATTAGTCATGAAGGCTCGCCCTCGTTGGCAGGCCGGTTTCGTTCTGAGGGAAGATTCATGTGTCAGAAGTGGCAACCTCACGTGTGGAACCATGAAAATCTATCAGGAAGGAGGATGTCACGATGACCAATGGAATCGTAAAGTGGTTTAACGACCGCAAAGGTTATGGCTTCATTGAGAAAGACGATGGTGCTGATGTATTTGTTCATCATTCTGGAATCGAAGCAACCGGGTTCAAGTCTCTCAATGAAGGTGATCGAGTTACCTTTGACATAGAGCAAGGAAATAAAGGCCCTGCTGCAGTCCATGTAAAAGTAGTATAGCTCACGAGAGTTAACAACAGAAAAAGGGGTATTCATTGAGTTTCTCATGAAATGCCCCTTTTTTGATGATACACAAAAAAGACTAAAGGCCCCGTCTAGAATATGGAATTACCCACCTCTGCTCTTAATTGGTGACACCGCCGAGCAAGTTCAGATATGAAAAAGTGAACCTCCCTGCAGCGAGCAGCAGGGTATTAATTCGAAACAACAAATGTCACTGCGAGGAGTCCCGAGCGTGATGACGTGGCAGTCTCATGCAAAGGGATTGCTTCGCTAGGCTCGCAATGACAGATGCGTGCTGCTCACTAACCCTGTAGCCGGCTGCAGGGAATAATCAAGTTTAAGGTTTTTGCCGCCTTCATGAATCAGCGATTTGAGGCGAGGCCTTGCGAGATGGCTGATTTCTATGACATGCTCCACGGGATTATCGTCCCCCTTTTGACGCCCTTTACGGCCGACTGGCACGTGGATGAGGAGAGCCTCCGCAGGTTGACCAATCACGTCATCGAAGGCAGCGTGAGCGGCATATTCGTCATGGGCACCACGGAGGAATTTCAATACCTGCCCTATGAAGCGCGGCGATTTGCCATAGAAGTGGTCATCGACGAGGTAAAGGATCGGGTGCTCGTGGCAGCCGGTGTTACCGGGGCATCCGTCGAGGAGACGGTACGAAACCTCACCGCTATCTGCACCATGCCCAAGCAGCCCCATGCCGTGGTAGTTGCCCCCCTGTGTTACCACAGCAATCGGAAATTGCCCCAACACATAGAGCGCTTAAGCGCGATATCGACCCTGCCGGTGCTGCTCTACAACAACATCGGCATTGTGAAGCGACGCTGGAAGCGAAAGGATATCATTCCCGATCTCGTGGGGCGGATGGCCGCGCTCGAGAATATCGCAGGCATGAAGGATTCCTCCGCCAACCTCGAGTACCTTACGCAGGTGCTTACATACCGCTCTTCAACGTTCCGCGTATTTCAGGGCAAGGAAATCTCGATCCTGCCCGCCTATGTGCTTAACACCAGGGCCAGGGTCACCCATATTCGGGAACGAATGAAAAAGCCGGTGAAATCCGGGCCGGCACCAGTGGAAGTGAGTCGGTAGCCAAGAAGCCCGGCACGTTTGCGATTACAGTGCCTTTAGCTGCTCATCCACCCACTCAAGGTTTTCCTTGATGAGATCAGGTATGGGCAGTTCATAGGGGCACCGGGTCATGCACTCCCTGCATTCGGTGCAGTTCCTCGCCTTCTCAATGGCCTTCGCCTGATAACCCTCTACCAGAATCCTCGTTCCCATCCGCCTGACCATGGAACGGATGCCCAAAATCTGCTGAATGGCAATATTCTCGGTACAGGGCTGGCAGTAATCACAGCGGTGACAAAAGTTCTTCTCATAACTTGACTGGATCTCCTTAATCTCCGCCTTTTCCGCGTCATTCAACTCCCAGCTACCTCGAAAGATCGCCCAGTTCTCATCGAAGAGTTCCACCTGCTCTACGCCCGCAATGACCACGACTCCGGGCTGGGATAACACGTATTTCAGGGCAAGCGATGCGTTCTCAATTACTCCGCCGGAAAAGGGCTTCATGGCGATGATCCCTACGTTCTTCTCAATGGCCTTGGGGATAATCTTCTCCCGTGCCGTGGGTTCAAGAAGGCTAAAGCACACCATGATCGTCTCGAAAAGCCCATCGTCCAAAATCCTGTCCAAAAGGTCCAGGCTATGGCTCGTGATACCCATATGACCTATCAAACCCTCCTCCCTTGCCTTGTGAAGGCCTTCGAGGGCGCCGCCTGAAGAAATCACCTGGGTATAGACCTGCTCATCCGCCACGAAATGCGCCTGGTAGAGGTCAATATAGTCCCGATTCAGCTCCCTCAGGCTGGTCTCCAGGTCTCTGAGGATAGTATCCGAGGTCCTGCCATGTGACTTTGAGGCCAAGACAACACGTTTATCTGTTTTTTGTAAGGCCTTTCCGATCCGCCGTTCGCTCGTGGTGTAGGCCCTTGAGGTATCAATAAAGTCCACGCCGTTCTCAATCGCATGCAATACCACCTCAACAGCCTGCTTTTCGGCCACCCGTTGAATAGGG
>QMLW01000401.1 GCA_003646935.1 Deltaproteobacteria bacterium | reverse complement strand
GCCCTAAGCGGTGGGTTTTGAAATCTTAGCCAAATTAGAAAAAAGATCAATGATAATGTTTAAAATTCTATTACGGAAATGTAATTCTGCAATAAAAGGGAATAAATTTGACAACCCAGTTTCTCTATTTTAAAGTACAGTTCCAACTAGCCAAGAAGGGGGGTGAGAGCATCGATATGAAAAGTGTGTTATGGTCACGATGGTAAAACAATGAAAGGAGGGAATCTTATGAAAAAATTTTTTATCTTCGTGGTTTGTCTTGTATTCGCCACGACATCTATTGGCGCCATTGCATTTGCCGATGCGACCATGGACCGTATTGAGAAAACGGGAAAGATACGGGTTGGCTGGAGAGAAGGGTCAATACCTTTTGCCTTTATCGATCCTAAGGTCGGCGAGCACGTTGGATTCTCCGTGGACATGACATACCTTCTTGTAGACAAGCTCTCAGAACATTTCGGCAAGAAAATAGAGATCCAACCATTCACCGTAACGCCCAAAACCCGTATTCCCATGGTGGCAAATGCAACAGTTGATGTGGAGATGGGCTCCACAACCTACACGCAAAAGCGCGAGGAAGTAGTTGACTTCAGCCTCACCTTTTTTGTTTCAGAAACAACCTTTCTTGTTCCAAAAAATAGCGATATTAAAACGCTTGACGATCTCAACGGAAAAAGGCTTGGAGCAGCCCGTGGGACTACGAACTTGAAGGCTATAGAAGATCAGGTAGCGGCAGGGAAATATACGCCCAAAGATATTGTTGTTGTGGAGACTCACCCTGAAGGATTCCTTGCCTTGAAGAGTGGAAAAGTCGACGCCTACTCAACGGATCGGAGCCTCCTGGAAGGCTTGAGGATGAAGGCTCCGCACCCTGAAAACTGGAAAACCGTGGACTTCGCCATCGCCTACGAACCCTATGGCTATATGTGCAGGGAAGGGAATTCCGATATTAGGGACTTCATTAACAATACCATTATTTGGTCGATCAAAACGGGCAAGTTCTTCGAGATGTACGATAAGTGGATGGGGCCGAATGGGGTTGTTCCAATACCGAGGTCAAAGGCCTATGAGGATTACCTCCAATTGATCTGCTATCCCCAGTCAGAGGACTGGTGGAAGAAAAAATAGCCTAATGGAAGGGGGGGTCAGCCCCCTCTTTCATACTGTTTTGAGGAATTATAATGGGTTTAGCCTATGAATTCGACTGGAGTGTCCTTTGGAGGGATCCTTACGGGATGTATCTTATCCAAGGGGTCTGGGTCACTCTTCAACTGGGGATCATTGGTTGGGCCATTGCCTTGTTTTTAGGGGTCCTTATTGGCACGATGCGGATCTCCCCTTGGAGAGGGCTCAAATTTTTAGGGGGCGCTTATGTAGAAATATTCAGGAACATCCCCTTTATGGTCCAGCTCTTCTTCTGGTATTACGCAGGGCCCATGCTCTTTGGGGCATCCCTCCAAAAAGCTATTAATTCGATTGTAGGACTCAACTACTATGTTGCTATAATCGCCCTCGGGATGTATACGGCATCGCGGGTTGCAGAGCATACCCGTGCAGGTTTTTCATCCATATCTCGGGATCACTATCAAGCCGCCTTATCTACCGGCTTGACGCATCCCCAAATGTACCGCTATGTGATCATTCCCTATGCCCTGCGGATTATCATTCCTCCGTTGACCACGGAGTTCTTGACCATCTTTAAGAACTCATCCATTGCCATGACCATTGGTGTTTTGGAGACGACTTTTATGAGCTACAAGATCGATTCGGAGACCTTCCATGGGCTGGAGTCTACCACCGGTGCCTGTTTGATTTACCTTGTCTTAGGCTTAGCAGTTGTCAGGCTGATGGGCATTCTGGAGGGAAGGCTTAAAATACATGGTATGATTGGGAGATAAGGATGTTTGATGCCGTAGTCAGGAACCTCCCGTTTCTCATGGGCGGATTTTGGGTTACGATTAAATTGATGGTCTTTGCCCTGGCCGGGGGAATCCCTTTGGGCATATTGGTAGGGCTCGGGCGAATTTCCAGCAACAGGTGGGTGTATTATCCGGTTACCTTTTATGTGAACGTGATTCGGAACATCCCCCTTATATTGGTGATCTTCTGGTTCTATTTCGTGATGCCCATCATCATTGGAAGGCCCCTTAATCCCTTCCCATCAGCGGTTATATCCTTTATCATCTTCGAGGCAACATACTTTGGCGAGATCATCCGTGCAGGCTATCAGTCGGTGAGCAAGGGGCAGATTGAGGCAGGCTATTCCACAGGGCTGACCTATATTCAGACCACCCGGTACATACTCATCCCCATTGCGCTTAGAAGGATGCTCCCCAGCATGATTACCCAGAGCATTGTAACCTACCAGGATACCTGCTTGGCTTTCGTGATCGGGCTGCCCGAGTTTATTCGAAGGGCGAGGATCGTTGACACCTTAGAGGTTCGATCCATTCAGCTCTTTGGCTTTGTAGCCATCATATTCTTCATCACCTGTTACATTGGATCGGTAATCAGCAGACGATTTGAAGTAAGGGAGCAGGAGGGAGGATAGCCGGTGATCCAAATCAAGAACGTGAGCAAGTGGTATGACGACTTTCAGGTCCTCAACGACATCAACGAGGAGGTAGAGCAGGGCCAGACCGTGGTGGTGTGCGGCCCCAGCGGCTCGGGCAAGAGCACCCTGCTGCGGTGCATCAACGGACTGGAGCCCTTCCAGAG
>QMLW01000400.1 GCA_003646935.1 Deltaproteobacteria bacterium | reverse complement strand
GTTAATAAATGGATCATTGCTTTTAAAACCAACACTCCAATATTCCACCATTCCATTATTCCATGTGTGAGACAATAGGAAACAGTCTCAAAAAAACCTTTTTAATTTCAATAAGTTGTAGAAGCAAAAACGTCCCAAAATGGAAGGAAATGGATCTCTGTCTTGTCCAGGTTGATCTTTTCCTTGAGTTCCAGGTTTATGACCCACGCCACCTCTGGCTGATACCTGGCAATAAAACTCCTTAAAGAGCGACCAATTTCCGGTTTCTTCAATTCTTTGAATTTTACCTCAACAGGGAGAGCTTGTTGCCCAAGGTTGATGACAAAATCCACCTCTGCCTTATCTTTTGTCCTCCAGAAATGAATTTCCGCAGGAGAAAACAGGAATTTTTCTTTCAAAAGGTTAAAGATGAAATTTTGAAAAACAAAACCGGTTTCAGGAGACTGAATCAGGTTTCCATAAAGACCAAGGGCATAGTTCCGCAAGCCCACATCATAAAAATAGGCAACAGGAGACTTGGTAATCTCCTTCCTTGTGTTTCTGAAAAATGGGGATATTCTCTGCATGATAAAGGTCTTTTCGGCATACCAGAGATACTTTTTTATAGTCTGAAGAGCAATCCCAAGAGTGGAGGAAAGCTCGGAGTAATTGATTAGCCTTCCGATCTGAGAGGCTATCACCTTGATCAGATCGCTGAAGGCGTCTGTTTTTTCTACACGTAAAAGGTATGAAATATCTCTTTCGAGATAGCTCCGATAGATTTCATCAATAATCCTTATCTTTTCTTTTTGCTCTTCGGCTAACAGTAAGCGGGGATACCCGCCAAAATTGAGATACTCAATAAGCAATTGCCTTGTCCTGTCTTTCTCCAAAGTGAAAAATGAATCAAGGGAATCTTTGTAGTGGTAGTCTGTTTTGTAGTTGACAAACTCGGTGAAAGATACGGTATTGAGTTCAAAGATTCTCTTTCTTCCTACGAGAGATTCATGAATTTTCTCTTTTAATTCAATGCTGCCTGATCCAGATACGATGAACTTGTAAGGAAGATTCAAATCATAAAGCCCTTTGAGAAATAGGCCTGCATCATCCCTTCGTTGAATTTCATCAATGAACACATACCCTTTGCTTTTACCTATCTCTAATTGTATTTTGTTAACCAAATCTCTCTGTGAGGTAAAAAAGGGTTGATCCGAATCAAAGTCAAGGCTCAGAAATAAGGTATTGCTTCCTTGTGTAACCAAATAATCCCGAAGCATAAGCATCAGAGTGGTTTTACCTGCCTGTCTGGGGCCAACAAGAAGGCTTATCTCTTTCTGGGCACAATGCTGTTTCAGGTCCTCAAAGAGGTTTCTTTTTATCATGATTCTATTTTAGCCCGATAATTTTGAAAGTCAATAATAAAAATAATCGTATAAATTAAAAGCTTATACTATCAACGAGACAAATCCCAGTAAAGGGGTCACCCGCCATAAGAAAGGCGGGCAAGTACGCCCCAGATCTCGGCTCAAAAGAAGCTGAAAGATCATGTCTTGAATCAAGGGTTTCGATCTTCCTTATAGATCATAAAGCATGGAATCATGCCCTTGATTGGGCGGCTAGGAACTCCTCGATTACCGAAGCCAGTGCAGCCGGCTCCTCGACCGTGCACAGATGCCCAGCCCCCGGGATGACGATAAGCCTGGCCCCGGGGATCTTCTCCGCAATCCGCTGTGCCTTGGCAACAGGTATGGCCATATCGTGCTCACCACCACCAAGGTGGGCACAGAGATCGTGGAAAGCTCATCATACACCCCGGCCCTGGAAAAGATGCCTTTACCGAACTGAATCCCCGCCTTTTTGTCTCCGGCCATGATGTGCCTCTTCCATTGCTTTACCTCATCTTGCCGCTCGGGATCGCGGAGGAATTTCTCGGTAAAGAAAAGGGGCATCACCTTGCCGATCGCAGGCCACCAGCCCAGCCAGCGCACGATGACCATCAACAGCTTATATAGCTTCACGTTCTCCGCGGGCTCGGGATCCGCTGAGGTATCCATCAGTATGAGCGATTTGAGCAGATTCGGCCGTCGAATGCCGATCCTCATACCGATAAATCCACCGGTTGAAAGCCCCACGAAATGGCAGGGCGCGCACTGAAGGGCCTCGATGAAGGCCACGCCATCGGTATAGAGGTTCTCCATGTCGTAGCCGCCTTCTGTCACCTGGCTTCTGCCATGGCCACGATGGTCGAAGGCGATGCAGCGGTACCGATCGCTCAGGGCCTTCATCTGGGGGGCGAAGTGAGTGCTGTCCACGAGGTAACTGTGGGAGAACACCACGGTATCCTCGCCTGCGCCCATCTCCTCATAAAAGAGCGCAGCGCCATTAACGGTTACTTCGGACATCTCAAAACCCTCCTCTTTTTAGGATAAAAAATTAAGATAAGAGCTAGAAACAGATAGAAGAAAGGCGAAAAGTAAGAGGCATGGGGCAAAAGGGGAAACCTAAAATCCAGCCAACCAAATTGGAAAAGGACTCCAATAATCAGAAAGAGAAACGCTTCTCAGGGAAACGCCCTGGTTCTCATAAAAGAAGCAAGACAGCCAACCTAACTATTCAAGAAACTATCCCCATTCCCCCTGAGTGGATTCCGCCTGGCTCAGTCCTTAAGGGATACCAGCCCTTCACTGTGCAGGGCATAGAGATTAAGATTATAAATCATAGACATATCAAGATAGCCACAGAGGG
>QMLW01000399.1 GCA_003646935.1 Deltaproteobacteria bacterium | reverse complement strand
GATGCACATCCCTGGAGCCGATGCACTGGAGCCACGCGATCTTAGAGGGCTCCTTCCCATCGGAGGGCCGAACCAGGTGACCGCTGGTGGGGCCTGTTGAGGCCAGGATTCGTTCGAATTCGATCGAGGTTATCACATTCATGTGCTTGGCGTACCGGTATTGGGTGTAGCGGGCCGGATCAAAGGTCTCAAAGCCCGGGGCGAGGATCACCGAGCCCACCTGGACGGTAAGCTCTCTTTCTCTCTCCTCGAAGTTGATGGCACCGCTTGGGCAGAACTTCTCGCAGGCCCTGCACTTGCCCTTCTCGAAGTAGATGCAGTGACGGGAATCGATGGCGTACTTTAAGGGCACGGCCTGGGAGTACTGCACGTAGATGGCCTTCCTCTTGGTGAGGTTCTCGTTATAGGCGTCATCCACCTTGCGGGGGCACTTCTCGGCACACAGGCCGCAGGCGATGCACTTGTCCATGTCCACGTACCGGGGGGTCTGGCTGAGGGTGACGGTGAAGTTGCCCTGTGTGCCCTCGATTGCGGTGAGCTCGGTGAGGGTCAGGAGCTCTATGTTGATGTGCCGGCCGACCTCGACCAGTTTGGGTGAGATAATTCACATGGCGCAGTCGTTGGTGGGGAAGGTCTTGTCGAGCTGCGACATGACCCCGCCGATCGACGCTGTGCGCTCCACGAGATATACGTAGTAGCCGGAGTCCGCCAGGTCCAGGGCGGCCTGCATGCCGGTGATGCCGCCGCCTGCAATGAGAACCGAGCCAATCCTTCGTTCAGCCATACCTACCTCGAATCCCGTTCGGTTCCCTTCGGTTGCTGTTTTCGCTTTTCGAGCAAGAGCTTTGCCTGCTCAGCCATTGTCGGAAGCAAGGGAAGGCCTGCCTTTGATCGTTTCTTATTGTCGAATTCATCGATAACGTAGATCTTGCCCTGATCCTTTAAGAGCTTCTCTTGGGTGCTTACTCCAATGGGTACATTCTCCTCCTTGACCGCAAGGTTCTTCAGGTGATTGATGATATCGGTTAACTTTATGCCCATGGGACAGTTCTCCTGACACGTATAGCAATCCGAGCAGAGCCAGATCATATCCCCCTTCAGGAGCTCCTCCCTGAGCCCGAGAATAAGCATCCGTATCACCCTCAGGGGATCGTAGGATGTTGTTGCCCTGCGCACCGGGCAGCCGGCGCTGCACGTACCGCATGCCAAACACCCACTGAAGCCGCTCAAAAACTCCTCTGAGTCGACCTCTTCTATCAAGTCAGGGTCTGATTTCCTTACGTTAATCCTCTCCATCGCCGTGCCCTTGTTCTGTGTAGTGATCATACCTCCAGCTGCGCCTCCAATTCCTTGGTGCTCACGGAATTCAGGTTGAGGCCGAGCTCCTTTCTTCCCATGCCCATCGCCAGACCGATTATCTGCGATAAATAGAGCACGGGGATGTTGAATTCACTGCCGAATTTGGCCTCTATTCCCTTCTGATTGGCATCGAACATCAGGCTGCAGAACGGGCACACCAGGTTCATGCAATCAACCCCCGCCTCCTTGATGCATGCGAGTTTATCCCTGGTAATGGAAAGGGCAAGCTCCTCATCCGTGAGGAGTACCGGTCCACCGCAGCAATCCTTCTTTCGCCTGTACTGAACATTCGTCGCGCCCACCCCCTGGAGAATCAACTCAATGCTCTGTGCGTCCTGGGGATCATCGAATCCCTCGTAAATGTATGATGGCTTGAGGTAGTGACACCCATAGTGGGTCGCCACCTTCAATCCCTTGAGATCGCGAGTTACCTCGCTTTTTAACCTCTCCAGGCCCACATTTTCCAGCAATATCCTTGCGAAGTGCTTGACCGCGCTCGTCCCCTTGTATGCCTTTCCTATCTTCGATAGCTCCCCATTTACCTCAACCCTTAACTCACGATTCTGCCTTAGATGATGAGCGGTCTTGGTGAGCGTTGAGGCACAGGCACTGCAAAGCACACAGATATCCAATCCCTCCTCTTCCGCCAGGCAGAGATTCCTGGCGGCGAGCAGAACTGCCCCCCTCTCATCGGATGCCTCGAGTGGAAAACCACAACAGGAAAACTCCTCGATATCCACAAATTCGATATCCAGACGGGGTGCGATTGCTCGCGCTGATATCTCATAGTTTCTTGAGCGAGCCGGTATGGTGCACCCTAAAAAAAGGCTGTATTTCATCCTTACCTCAAAAAAATGCCTCGTTTTATCCCACCCACGAAAAGAGCATTGAAGTATAATTTCCCTTTAAACAGGCTGTCAAGGCATAACTTTTCCCCTTCAGGCCATTCCTCTAAGCTCGGAATAAGCCTACGCTTTTCGCGGTTTTCCCTGATTTGAACCTGCTCATTATCCTCTCATACCGCTTTAAATAAGATAACCACCATTTTCGGTAAGTGAAGCTCCCCGCGCTTCCGCGCGGTGCATCTGTTGTATATGCAAGCGGAACTGCGCCGAAGCGTCTCGACTTGAGCTCACCGAAAGGCCAACCCGCCTTCGCTCTTTGAGCTACGGCGCTATCGCTTATCGCCATTCCTCCTCGTTCTGCAACACGGGGCATCCAGGCGAAGACGAGTGAAATCCTAAGGAGCCATAATCTGAAGCTAAAAAAGGTCTTCGGTTATGGTACAGCTACACAAAAGATTCACTGATACCCAGGGCAATAATTTCAGGGATATTCAACCGATAGGGGCGGTATAATCGCACACGATAATGGTTAAATAATGGTTAAATT
>QMLW01000398.1 GCA_003646935.1 Deltaproteobacteria bacterium | reverse complement strand
TGCCTGCACAGAGGCGGCAGCTTTCCCTCCTTCCAGAATCCCTGCAGGTCATACTCCTTTTCATCAAACCGCATGGTGCAGTCCCTACATCGCAACTTGAAGGCGTTTCCATGGTAATCGAGCACGTTTTTGCTTCCCGCTCTCTGATGGAGATTATCGATGTTCTGGGTAATCACCGTTTTTATCACCCCCACCTTCTCCAACGCAGCCAAGGCATAGTGGCCCGGATTGGGCGCTATCGTTGTGAGGTCTCCCAGCAATGAGGCCGCCCAGCCTCTACTCCCAGTACTCCTTGGGGTCTGCCAAAAACGTATGGTAGGTCTCATATGCCATTCGTTCCGCCTCAGGGTTCTTGGTCCAGACACCTGACGGCCCTCGAAAATCGGGAATCCCCGATTCGGTTGACATCCCGGCCCCGGTGAGGGTGATTGCATACCTGGAGTCTACCAGATCCCTTGCCGCCCTTTCAATCAACTCCTGCATACCCCTAGGTCCACAGGTGTGAGAGGTCAGGGGGGAGTGCAGTGCGGTTCCCCCTCTCATCCTCTCCGTAATTAAATTCGGACAGGCGTCTCAAGTCACGAAGCGCCCTCTCATCGCCCATGAACGCCACCGTTTTGTGACCCTTCCGTGCAATCAATCCCGCGGCCATGGTGATGCTCAGTATGCTGCTCGCATCATACTCCTGGCCGTCTACAATGAGGTGGAGCTTGGTGCCGTAATATGCCGCTATTCTCGCCACAAGGGTAGCCGGCCTTAGATGAAAGCCGAGGCCCTCCGGGACTTTCACCTCACAGGTGCCCACCTTGATGTATCTGCCAAGAATATCATCGGCCAGCCCTTTGCCTGTTTGCAGATACCTGTTAGTGTACAACAACGCGTAATTTACCACAATATCCAATATGCGCGTTCCATTGATGATGTGGGATACCTCCTTCCTCCTCCCGTGCCTCCCGGCTGTGTGGATATGTCGCTGATACAAATGGGATAGCCAGTTGATCACATTCAGGAGATGCAGGGGCAGCGATATGTATCCTCGAAACCTCTTCAAGCCCTCGTCCTGCGATTCCAACGGCGTATGTTTGATATAGTGATCATAGGTAGATTGAAGATTATGGATGAGGGTGATGACCTCCCTCGATCTCTCCTCGTTTACCGAATCGGGGATCATATCCTTGAGGTCGTCTAATTTAACCTTTCCAAAGCCCCACTCGAAATACTCCCATTTTTCAATCACCCGTAAGTACTGCGTTCCGATTCCGGCGGCCACCTTCTGGGCATCAAAATCCTCCTCCCCATCAATGGTATAGGGGAGCCGCTTTTGCGGATAGATCTCCCTGAAAAAATCATCCTTCAATGTTCCCTTGGGCATGGTCATACCAAGCCGCTTAGACTCCCTTCCGATCTCTTGATAAAAAGAAAGAATGGTTTTATCGATAAAGGTGGATACATTCTTCGTTTTTCGAAGAAAGCCCTCTGCTTCATCCTCATAGAGTTCATAGGCCGGGTATCGGTAGAGAATGTGCTTGAGGATAAAGGCAACCTTCGAGAGGTTTCTTATACAGGCAACGAGCTCCCCGAAGAAATACCAGGCCTTATTGTCCCTGGCACAGTGATCATCCAGAAAGCTCTCCAGCTCCTCGGATTCCTCAATCAGATGAGCATAGAACCTCCTCGGTAGATGCTTATTTTGCGCGTGGAGATAGTTGTAGATCTTAAGGAAATTACGCGAGTGCTCCTGTGCCAGCGGAAGAAATTCTTCCTCGGTGATGACCTCGGTTAAGGAACCTTTCATGGGACGCCTCCCCACCTTACGGGTTACATTATTTGAGTATACGGCAGGATCTCTCGCTGCCTGATCGAAAATAATCGATTTTACAATACACGGATTGAACTGATGTAGTGGCCTTGCTCGTCTTTATTGATATAGATGTCAATGGTTCGATCCTTGTAGAAGCTGTCTTTATTTTTTATGGGAAGATCGCCCCCCGTGAATCTGAACACGATGGAGTTCCCTACAAATTGCATCTCAAATTCGCTGTCATGGATGATCATGAGGCTTTCAAAGTATTGATCCTTCTCGATGAAAACGGGCATATCATCGACGGTGAACTGAAACCCATTCCGGATATAGTTAAGAGCCCCCTTATCCCTGATGACGCTCTTAGCGATGAAATCGGCCACGGCCTTGCAGGCCGGCGTGATGCAGTCGCCGCCGGGAAAATCCCAGGGTGTTCCTTTTAACCACTTTCTGTCGCCTGCACTCAGCTGAATGCTGCGAAAGTTGGATGCCGTAAATACCCTGTATTTGTATGCGTACGTAAGACCATCCACCGCCTTGGATGCCCATGAGTGTATGGCCTGGGCCAAAAACAGCACTTTGTCCTTGTAGGTGAGGTCTTCTTGCCGCAGGTCTTTCGCAAAGCTTCTCAAGACAGCGAGCAGGGGCGTGAGGCCCTGATTTTCATTCTCCTTTTCGTAGCTAAATGCCATGGTCTTTATGGTTTGACTCTCCGCCTTGGTTCCCAGGGTGACCTCAATGTAGCCAAGTCCAAATTCCTTTCTATTTAAAAAATCTCCTTGTACCACGGGAGTTCGGCAATCGGGTCTCCTCCCGGCACATAGCATCCTGCGCAACTGCAGGGAATAAGCCGCTGGCCCAGGGTAACCCCCGGATAGATCTCGGTCTCAAATTCCTTCATGCTCTCACGCTGCTTCAGGGCGAAACCGTAGACCTGATCATAGGCGAATTGTATATCC
>QMLW01000397.1 GCA_003646935.1 Deltaproteobacteria bacterium | reverse complement strand
CCCTTGACCCCCAACGGGGTGTTATCCTCATCAAGGCCTGCGAACTCTACTTTCCCATCTTGGGGGTCAATTAAAGGATGGCCGTCATAGTCGTAACAATGTCCGCCGTTATTCTCTATGTCCTCTTTTGGCTCTTTGAGTCCGATAACCTTATGGGTAAATTCGCAGTTAAGATATTGTCCACTCCATGCATCGTAGCAGCCTATAAAGAGCAGCTTTGAAATGGGCTTATTAGGTTTGAGGTGGGACGGGCTTTTAGGGATTACTCTCTCGTGAATATAGCCATACTCTGCACCCCAGGACGAATTTACCATGAACACACATAGCACTCCAATAAGCATTAGCCCCTTTATTATCCTTTTAGTCATGTCGACACCCTCCTTTCACATTTTTTGTATTAATACTTAAGAAATATTCATGCCAAATCCAATATTCTAATAAAATGACGACCTTCTTATTCATCATTTCATCTGAAGATATCTGCAAACCTCATATTTTTGGATTACATAGGATAATGTATTTAGCTCGAGAATTTATTTGATCGAGAATATGCATCTCCGATATGAAGACACAGAAGAAAAATGCACAGATGAATTTGCATAATGCACCATTTTTTGTGCATCACATCGATAGATATCTGGATCCGTAGCAAATAACGGAGCGCATGGAGGTAAAGATGGCAAGATGAATACTGCAATACGCAAAACCTTATGGGGTTTACTTTCCCCCCTTCTTCCTATATAAAAGCCGGAAAAGAAAAGGGCAATGTGTCATGAAGCAACTCATGAGGAAATGCGTTGAAACCCTGAAGCCCTATCCCCCTGGAAAGCCCATCGAGGAGCTCGAGAGGGAACTTGGGATATACGGGTCGATAAAACTGGCCTCAAATGAGAATCCCTTAGGTCCCTCGCCCATGGCCATGAGGGCAGTTAGGGATAACCTGGAGAACATGCACCGATATCCCGACGGCAGTGCCTATCATTTGCGGGAGAAACTGGCGGGTAAGTTCGGACTGCCCATGAGCAGGATCATGGTAGGAAACGGCGCAGACGAGCTCATAGAGTTGGTCGCCCAAACCTTTCTGTCGCCCGGTGAGGAGGTCCTTATTCCTGAGCACTCATTCTTGTTGTATGAAACCTTCGTCCTCGGTTTTGACGGAAAAGCAGTGACAGTTCCCCTTTCTGACTTTACCGTCGACCTTCAGGCTATCGGCAACGCAGTAACCTCCCATACAAAGATCGTGTTCATCAATAATCCCCAAAACCCCACGGGAAAGGCCATCACCAGGGATGAAATCTCCCGCTTTCTGCATGACCTTCCACCGGATGTAATCGTGGTGCTCGATGAGGCCTACATCGAATTTGCCACCGATCCCGGTGTTGTGAGCGGATTGGAATTTCTGGACTCATATCCGCTTTTAATAGTCCTTCGTACCTTCTCAAAGATTTACGGGTTAGCAGGCCTGAGGCTCGGCTACGGATTTGCCTCTGATATGATAACCGATGCCATGAATCGTGCCAGACAGCCCTTCAACGTAAATTCCCTGGCCCAGGTTGCTGCTGCGGCTGCCCTGGATGATGAAGAGTTCGTTACGAAAACCCTTATCCTGACCAGAGAAGGGCTTGCCTACCTCTATAGAGAGCTCGATAGGTTGGGCCTCACCTATATACCAACCCAGGCCAATTTTCTGCTCATCAAGACCCCGCTCGGTGCTCGCGAAACCTACGATCGAATGCTCAGGCAGGGCGTCATCATTCGCCCTATGGACAGCTACGGTTTGGAGGACTGTATCAGGGTAAATGTGGGACTCCCCGAGGAGAATTCACGATTCATCAATGCCTTAGAGAGCATCATCGCTTGAGGTGAGCTGCGTAATAACCATAGATGGACCAACGGGCTCAGGGAAGAGCACCGTTTGTCGAATGCTGGCCGAAAGGCTTAACTATCGCTATCTCGACACAGGCGCTATGTACAGGGCCATTGGGCTTGCGATTTGGAGGGCCGGTATCGACATTGAAAACGAGGAGGCGGTAGAGCGAATATGTAAAGATGCCGATATTCGCCTCAGCCATCAGAGGGGTGAAACAAGGGTATATTTGTGCGATGAGGACGTCACAAAAGCGATCAGAGAACCCCTCATAGATATCATGGCGTCAGATGTATCCACCCTTCAATCGGTAAGAAGGATGATGGCCGGTCTTCAGAGAACGATAGGTGCTCAGGGTCCGTTGGTAGCAGAGGGACGCGACATGGGAACGGTGGTGTTCCCAAAGGCCAAACATAAATTCTTTCTCGATGCATCACTCGAGGTACGGGTGGATAGAAGATTCCAAGAGAGAAAAAATAGAGGTGAGACCATCTCGAGGGAACGGGTTAAGGAGGATCTCATCAAGAGGGATGAGCAGGATATGAATCGGAGATTCGCTCCTCTGAAACCGGCAAGGGACGCCAAGCTGATAGATACTACCCACTTAAACCTCCAACAGGTAGTGGAACGGGTAATTCACGAGCTCAAGAAAAAGAAGAATTTTCGCTTTCTCGATGCCTCGAAATAGTCAAATCAAAAGAAGTCATACCATCACTTCTGGATGGTATTGGCAAGTAATGGCCGAGCGTTATTAGGACTGGCGGGAAAGAAAAACCCTAAAACCGCTATTAAAGGTAATATTTAAATCATAAAAGTTGAAAAAACCTCGTTGATTCGGTAAGATACGTGTATTCAAAAACAAATCAAACCATAACCAACGAGGTGAGAATACAATG
>QMLW01000396.1 GCA_003646935.1 Deltaproteobacteria bacterium | reverse complement strand
TGTGAGCGATCCCCTTGATTCCCTCGGCCATCTCCCTCACGGCCTGATCGCTCACCGCACCATGTTGATCAAGGGTTTCCTGTTTTACCCCGAGCATCTCAACCTTTGATCTATTACTGTACACCGTGGCGCCCCGGTCAAAGTAAAGGGAACTTCCCGGTATTGAGGTGATCCTGTGGCCGATGAGGCCGCCCGTGCACGATTCGGCAACGGATAGGGTCATCCTCCGCTCTTTGAGCAGCTTTCCCACAACGGCTTCCATGGTTTGCTCATCCGATGCAAAGACATAGGGGCCTAAGATGTGGCGTATTTTCTCCTCCGCCCTTTGTAGTTCACTCTCAATCTGGCCATCCTTCTTGCCTCGAACCGTTACGGCGATATGGCTCTCAGGAAAGCAGGGATAGAAACCGAAGACCACCCTATTCATCTTATCGCTCAGCCCCTTGAAGATATCGGCGATGTGGGATTCGCTCATCCCGTAGACCTTGAGCAATCTGTGTCGAGGGATCGCAATGGGCCTGTGTTTCTGGAGGATATCGGGAATAACGGCCCGGTTCATGAGCTCCCTCATCTGCTCAGGAACACCCGGCAGGAAGTAGAGGTGGCGATTGCCTCTTGAGATCGAGAACCCACACATCTCCCTGTTGGGATCGAGAATCTTGGCGCCCTTGGGCAGCCAGGCCAATTTCTCTAGAGACGGGGACCAGGAAAGGCCCAACCGACCTATGCTTTCCTTTATGTAAGCGAGGAGGTCACCATCGAGCAGAAGGGGCCTTTTAAAGGTATGCGCTACGGTCTCGGTGGTTCGATCGTCCTCGGTAGGGCCCAACCCTCCGGTTACGATAATAAAGCGAGATTTTTTCACCGCCTCTCTTAAGGCAGAGGATATTGCATCGTAGTTGTCACCGACCGTCCTGATTCCACTGACTACAAGCCCGCAGGATAAGAGACAGCCCGATGCATACCAGCCATTCAGGTCTCTGGTCTTGCCTGAAATCAGTTCATCGCCGATGATGATGATCTCCGTGGACATGCTTTGTTCAACGTTTACAATGCAAGGCAACGGTTTGCGCAAGGGATATACAGGAGGCGAACGCGGACTCGTTAGGCTGTATATAGTGCCTTTTTCATAGATCCCTCAATTCCCGTATCTCACCATCTCTCTACCCCATCAGGATGCCACATAGAGAAGGATCCACACACATATCATGGCATACACGCTGGCAACGAGGTCGTCGAGGACAATGCCCAGACCGCCTGCAGTGATTCGCTCTATGTTCCTTATTGGGGGAGGCTTTAGGACGTCAAAGAACCGGAATAGGCAGAAACCTGCTACCAGAGTGATCCATGTGAAAGGGAAGAAGACAGTGGTGAGAAGAAATCCGGCAACCTCATCGATAACTATCTCCCTTGCATCACCCCTCCCCAAGATACACTGAGCCCTCCATGATGACCAGATTGCCACACAAAGGACGATCGCTATGGATATGATCTTGTGCCAGGTGCCCAGTGCTACGATAAGAAAATACAGTGGCAGTGCCCCTGCTGTGCCGAAGGTGCCGGGCATTCCGGGTAACAGGCCTACGCCGAACCAGATGGACAGAACCAGGGCAACCTTGTCCACAAGGCGAGTCCCTTTGAGTGCCTTTAGCGTTTCTAATCTATCAGATTGGGCCTGAGACATCAACCAAGAATACACCGTATTGGGTTAATCCCGTTTTCCTTCCCAGGGCACGGGAGGACACATGCATCGTTAGCAGAGCGATGGCGAGCGTGTCAAAGCTTTTTTCCTGGGTATATGGGTTTTTCCATGAGGCCTTTTTTCGGTGCTAATGGTCTTTGGGCCTACAGGCCATCCTGGGCTTGGGTTTTTACCAGAGCCCGGAACTGCTTGAGAAGGATAGGGTGGAAGATCTCACCTGCCTTGCGATCCATCAAGTTGATCGCCTCGGTCAGCGACAGGGCCTTTCGCTTTGGGCGGTTTCTCCGGAGGTTATCATAGGAATTGGTGATAAAGATGATCATGCTCGCCATGTTGAGTTGCCTGGGGCTTTCCTGCTTTGGGTACCCACCGCCGTTGTACTGGAGATGGTGCTCGTAGGCGACAATAGGCACGAGATCAGGCATGCCCGGTGAAGCTAACAGTATTTCGGCACCACGGATGGGGTGCTCATACTGGAGTTTCTTCTCGTCCAGGGTAAGGGTCGAGGTCTTGCTCAGTGATACCGAGGGGGATGCGTGGAGTCCGATATCGTGAAGCAGGCCGGCGAGGCCCAACTCTAGGATGGTTTCCTCCTTGAGCTCGAGCATCTGGGCGACCCCCATGGACAGGGCCGAGACGTTAATGGCATGGACATACGGGTCGGGATCGCTGCTCCTCCGGAGAATCAACATTTTAAGGGGCATCTCCCCGGTTGTCACCATTCTATAGACGGTCTCCGTGGTCTCCTTTGCTATGGCTACCTGGGCCTCGGAAAGAGACCCTTCAAGATCCGCGAACATATCCTTGAGCTGGCCCGTGAATGAGAGCGCGGATTGACTGGCAGTCTGGAGGGCGCTGGTGATCTCCTCATGAGAGAGCTGAGCCCCGGTATCGTAAAGGAGGCTTCCGGCAAGCATATGGGGCAGTGCCTCCTGGTTTTTGGAGATGATCAGATCGGCATCGCCCGGATTCTTCAACAACGGCAACAAGAGCTTCAAGAAGCGAATGAATTCTTCCTTGGTGAGGCCGCGGCGAAAGACAATCCGCTGGAGCTTCATGTTCT
>QMLW01000395.1 GCA_003646935.1 Deltaproteobacteria bacterium | reverse complement strand
GCCGGATGTTTTAATAACTCAAGACTTTAGCATTTATCCACCCGGATTTATGTCACCCTTTTTATGTCACATGTCAAGGGCTGACCCCATTTTCATCACGTGAGGGTCGGTAGACCGCGCCATTACCACGCGGCTGACCGTGCCCAGTTCCTCCATGCCGTACGGCTCGCCAAATGCCATCCGGCTCAGGGAATCCAAATCGGTGTGGGTCCTGGGGCAGTATCGATAGCACTGCCCGTCCTGAACCTCACAATTGTCCAAGAACACGATCCTGCCTTTATACGCGGTCATATATGGGCAGCTGCCGCTGCACCCGCCGCAGTAAGTACAGAGCCCCGCATCCACGACCTCACGCATGAGTTCCCTGCAGCCTTTTCCGTTCATATGTAACGCAGTCTCCCTGTCTCGAAAAACACCTATCATCAATAGCTAAATGGGAAAATCCTGTCAATTAGGTTCGGCCCAGGAATTGCTCGACCTCATTCAGGTGAGGGATGCCCTTGCGTGCCCCTATCTCTCTGCATTTCAGGGCAGCGGTAGCTGAGGCAAAACGCATACACGCCCGCATATCCCAGCCCATCAGCAGGCCATAGATATACGCACCATGATACACATCGCCCGCCCCGGTGGTATCCCTTGCCTCGACCTTGAACGCATCCTGGACGAAAAGCCCTTCACCGCTCAGCCCTATGCTCCCCTTTGTGCCCCGGGTTATGACCACCTCCTTCGGCCCCAACCGACTAAGGTACTCGAGCACCTTTTTAGGAGGTGCGCCCTCGCCCAAAAGGGGCTCAGCAAACCTTTCAGAGGCGATCAGGACATCCACCATCGATGCCAGCTCCATCGAGCCCTCCCTCATCGTGCCGGCATCCAAGACCACCCGTAACCCCCTCTCTCTGGCCTGGCGTGCCGCCTCCTGACACGCCTCGATCATCAGGCCGTCCATGTGCAGTATTTCGGCTCTTGGAAAGGGGTCCAGGTCCACATCAGAGGCCTTCAGATGGGGTACGCTCCCCCTGTGCCAGAAAATGGTCCTATTACCTCCGCCTTGGGTAATTGCAATAAAGGCGAACTGGGAGGTATAGCCGGGGGTGATCTTGAGGAAGCTATGTTCCACCCCCTCCTCTTTGAGACCCTCCACGATCTCAATGCCCCAGGCATCATCCGATATGGAGCCTAAGAATGATGTTGGTATCCCCAATCGCGAGAGGGTAACGAGTGCGGTAGAGGCCGGCCCCCCGCACTGGATGTGAAGCTCGTTGAGCTCAACCTTGCCGTCCTCTTCAGGATAGGCCGTGAGCCTTCCCAGGCAATCCACACACGCCTGGCCGAGGCCGATGACCTGAACGTCTTCCGTAATGGGATTCCCCTTCATTAGTATTACATATGGGAGAAAAGAGTATGATTGTGTATATATCCCAGATCTCGGCAAAAACACAAGGCCGAATCACCACCCACGAACCCAAGCCCCGTGCTTGCGCAGGATGGGATTATCGTTTATTATAAATTTATGTACATGCGAGTGGAAACCGATATGAACATGATACGTAAAGTCTTACTGCTTCTTATTTTCACCGCTCTCCTCTATCTCCCTCTCCACGATTCGACATATGGTCTTTCCATACCGGGGGATACGGAGCGCTATCGGGAACGCAGACACAAGATGGTGGAAACCCAGATCGTGGCGCGGGGCGTGACCGATGAGCTAGTCCTTAAGGCGATGCGGGATGTTCCGCGACACCTCTTTGTGCCAACAAGAAGCAGGGGCTCCGCCTACAGGGACCATCCCCTGGCCATCGGGTACGGACAGACCATCTCCCAGCCTTACATCGTGGCCCTGATGACCGAGCTTCTCAAGCCGAAACAGGATCATGTGGCCCTCGAGGTGGGAACCGGCTCCGGGTATCAGGCAGCGGTGCTCAGCGAGATCGTACGATCCGTCTATACCATTGAGATAATCCCCCCCTTAGGCAACGCCGCCCGAGAGCGGTTGGAGGAGATGGCGTACAAGAACGTGGCGGTGAAGATCGACGACGGTTACTTCGGATGGAAAGAAAACGCTCCCTTTGACTGCGTTATCGTCACGGCCGCCTCCGATCACGTTCCACCTCCTCTCATCGCACAGTTAAAAAACGGTGGCAGGATGGTCATTCCCGTGGGGCACCCCTTCCAGGTACAACACCTGATGCTGGTCACGAAATCAATGGAAGGCGAAACTCAGATGAGGGATATCCTGCCCGTGAGATTCGTGCCCTTTCGCCGAGAGTGGAAATAATCCGAACACCTCAGTGAGAAGAATGGTGCCAGCCTTTATTGCCCTTGTCTGTGTCTCCGCGAGCTCCCTGGCATACGAGCTCACCTTGATGCGGCTGTTTAGCATCGTGCAATGGTATCACCTCGCCTACATGGTGATCAGCATCGCCCTTCTGGGCTTTGCGGCCAGCGGCACATTGCTGGCCATTGTGCAACGATCGGGAACGGGGTCCTTGGGAGATGGGCACTACGTTCGGCTCTTCTCGATTATCTCGTTCATGCTCTTCATCTTCATCGTGGCGAGCTTCTACCTGGCCCAGGGGCTTCCCTTCACCCCGTTTGAGCTCGTGTGGCAGAAGAAGCAGTATGTGTATCTGGCAGGATACTACGCTCTCTTCTTTATCCCCTTCTTTTTGGCTGGCTCCTTTATCGGCCTGAATTTCATGCGCTTCAAGCAGAAGGTCGCCCGGGTATTCTTCTATAATCTCACCGGCTCGGGCGCGGGTGTGGCCATCGCCTTCCTTTTCTTCT
>QMLW01000394.1 GCA_003646935.1 Deltaproteobacteria bacterium | reverse complement strand
GATACCACTTGAGATGATCAGGGTTCCCAGATCCTATATGAATGAGGAGGTGGGGACGGTAAGAGAGCTGAGGGGTGAAAAGGCCCTGGTGGTGACGGACCGGCAATCCATGTGCGGCCAATGTGTGGCGAAGAGCTACTGTCACATGCTCGGAGGAGGCAAGGAGATGATCGCTGAAGCGCGCAATCCCATCGGCGCAAAGCCAGGGGATACTGTAAAGATAGGGATTCCGTCTGGTACGGTGACCAAGGCCTCGTTTGTGGTCTACATGATCCCTGCCATAGGCCTTATGGGAGGGGCGGTAGCGGGCTACTTTGTGGGAAAGTCATCCGGGATGGATTACAATTTCACCACCCTTGTGGGATGTCTGGCTGGATTGGGAATATCGCTGGCCTTAGTAAGGCTCTTGAGCAACACCCTGGGCGGGAGGCCTTCCTACCGACCTGAGATTATCAAGATCATCAACCCCGAAGATACCTCCTGCGAAGAATAGGACGCAGGATACACACCTCGTTATATTTTTCTGAAACCATACCCTCGTCTCAAACCAGTTATCAACTGGAACCCAGCGCCTTTAGCGGCCCTGAGATATTGTTTGACTATCCCTTGCTATCCCTTTCAACTGCATCTATCAATAGCTCAAAGATATTCGGAACCGCGGAGATCACCCTGTTCCAGTTCGATATCTGGGGAAGCTCGAAGGGCGTTTCCAGGTACTGCTGACCGGCGCTCACGATGCACCTCATGAATGCCTCGGCTGCGCTTCCCTCCTTATGCCGGTCGTAGTTCAGCCCATTGATCTCGGAATCATATTCGTACCGCGCAATGAGATCCTGGGCTATCCTCAGGTAGCTCGCCCGTAAGGTCACGAATACCTCATTGGTGAGCGTATACCCCATGCTCGCCAGGGTCCTGAAAAGGGACTTGGTGATGTCCGTGCCCATCTTGAGCAGTCCCTTGTTGGGGTCTTCGAAGGTCAGCGGCTGATGCTTGTGTTCATAGTTATCGGAGAGGTCGATCTGACATATCCTCCGTAAGGCACAATTCCTGTGTATCTCGGCCAGCACCCCAACCTCCAATCCCCAGTCGCCCGGAATCCGTATCAAGTGCGCCACATCCACGTCCATGGAGAATTCCCCCGCGAGGATATATCTGAAGCTGTCGAGATAATCGAGAAACTGATTGGAGCCCAAGGTCTCCTTAAGGGCTCGTATCAGCGGGGTTACAAAGACTCTGGTCACCCGGCCGTGCATCTGATCAGTGACCCTGCTGTAGTATCCCTTGCAGAAGCCGAATCCAATGGCGGGATGGGCAACTGGATAACAGAGCCGAGCGAGCAGATCCCGACTATAGGTAACGATGTCACAATCGTGTAATGCGATGACCTGGCTGTCCTCGAGCCCGAGGATGTATCCATAGGCGGTCCAGGCGGATCTTCCCTTGCCGTCATCACCCACGTTGATGCCCTTCTCCGCAAGCAACTTATAGATGTTACCGATCGTCGGGCCCGTGCACCAGATCACCTTCGGCCGCTGGGGAAGCACGGAAAAAAATCTCTTTGCCTCCCTAAACTCCTCCGCATTCGCCCTTCCCACGGTGACGATTATGTTCTTGAGGTACGTTACGTGCCGGAGTTCCTCGACTATCTTCGGGAGTCCAGGACCCTTAAGCTCTACGGGTATATAGGGGAGTACAAGGGAAATAGGCCGGTGCCTTGTGGCCTCCGCCAGCTCAGCCTCAAGCTCAGCGAGATCCCTCTGCTTAAGCCGATGAAAGGTTGCGATCTCACCGTGTTGAAAGAAATCGGACATCTCTTTATCCTCCTGTCATTAGGACTCGTCACTCGTGTCGGAATCGAAATTATACCCGGCCTTCTTGTAATTTTCCAGGGCCCTCTCTTTCAGGAGTTTATCCTTTGTCTTGTGTGAGTATGTATCCGCGAGCTCCGCTGCATGGCTATAGAGGCCGGCCTTCTCATACTCGGCTATCCTTTGTTCCGTTTTGCTGTGCTCCGGCGAAGGATCAATAACCGCAGCATGACATCGGGATATAATCCTTTTAATGGGCCTTCCGCAACTGGGGCAATGAGCAAGGGGGTCTTCATCAATGCCCTGGATACACTCAAAGCCTTTGCAGCACACGCTGCAACCCTTCGAAGGTACTGTTGCCTGGTATTCGTAGATGGGCATAGGTTCCGGTTTCCAATTGAATAGCAATTTTTATAGCACAAAATAGCCCCACATACCACTTCATAAAATACAACCACATAAGGAACTGCCTCCAGCGCATATGCAGAGCATTTGCTTGCCGGGATACGTTGGGGAGTCCAGGCTTCAAGCGTTGAAATTGGGATTGACATTTCTTCATCTTGAGACTATATGTCCATTTCCTTGAACCTCACCTGCACGGAAAGGAAATAACACAGGGGGAGGTTTTTATTGACTTTGCCGGTACGTTACGGTAGTTTAAATTTGAATTCCCCGCTGTTTTCAGCGCGGGATGAATTCAAATTATAAGGTAGAATCCTTTTTAAAGCGAAAGTTCTGAGCCGAAACCCTTAAGGGATGAAGCAAAAATTTCGAAAGAGCCTGTAGCCTATCGAGAGCCCCTCGGACTTGAGCTCGGGGCCGAAAGGCCTCTTGGTCGAACGACTTGTTACAGGGATAGAAATTTTCGCCTTTCGCCATAGTAGCGATAACATCGCGTTATATAAAATCGTGTAACGATTTTATTGGAGGATTAGAATGTATGCAGTCATCCAAACGGGAGGCAAACAATACAGGGTTGCACCG
>QMLW01000393.1 GCA_003646935.1 Deltaproteobacteria bacterium | reverse complement strand
CTACAAGATAGAGGGAACGAGCAACGAGCAACGAGCAACGAGAAACGAGATGATCATCGACTTCCACACCCACATCTTTCCGCAGGATGTCAGAGAGGCACGGGAAAAGTACTTTGACCGCGAACCTGACTTTAGTCACATCTACAGTGCTCCCGGATCGAAGCTCTCTAGTATGGAAGAGCTCATAGAAAATATGGATGAACAAGGAGTGGATAAATCGGTTGTATTCGGCTTCCCATGGCGTACCGTAGAGCATTTCAAGAGAAACAACGATTATGTCACAGAGGCGGTTGAAAGATACAGCGACAGGCTCATAGGATTCTGCACCTTTTCCCTCCCCGTGAAAGGCGCTGAAAAGGAGATTGAACGATGTCTGAATTCCGGCCTTTCAGGGGTGGGAGAACTCGCTTTTTACTCCTCAGCCATTGGAGAGGATACCGTTCATTTCCTTAGGCCCATCGCCGAGCTAGCTTTAAGCCATGATGTGCCTTTGCTCCTGCATGCCAATGAGCCGGTAGGCCATTCCTATCCCGGCAAATCGCCGAGTACGATGAGAGGGATTTACGGTTTGCTTCAGTGCTTTCCAAAGAATAAGATCGTACTCGCCCACTGGGGAGGGGGGATCTTATTCTATTATCTGATGAAAAAAGAGGTGAAAGAGGTTCTTGACAACACGTGGTTTGATACCGCCGCCTCCCCCTACCTATATGATAGCAAGATTTACTCAATCGCCACTGAAATAGTGGGGCCGAACAAGATCCTGTTCGGAAGCGATTACCCCCTTCTCAATCCGAGCCGCTACTTTAACGAGATGAAAGAAGCGGGCCTTACTCAAGACACGATAAAGAAAATTTGCGGGGAAAATGCAGCGTCCATGCTGAAGTTAGCAGAAACGGAGAATCGGTGAAACTGGAGAAAGAATGAAACGGTGAACCGGTGAGGGGGTGAACTCCCCGTTTCCCCGCTTCTCCGTTTCTCCCCATCTCCGTTTCCCCGGCTCTCCTCTTCCCCGTTTCATTCCCTTTCGCATAGCTCAACGAGAACGCCGTGTGTCTCCTTTGGGTGAATAAAGGCAATCCTGGCTCCGCCTGCGCCCTTCCTGGGCTCCTGATCGATCAAACGAACGCCTTTTTCCTTAAGCTCCCTTAGGGCCTCTTTGATATTCTCCACCCTGAAGGCGATATGCTGCACTCCCTCGCCACGGGATTCGATATACTTTGCCACCGGACCATCCGGTTCGGTTGACTCCAGCAGCTCAATCTCACTGTCGGTAATGGGGAAAAATCCTGTCTTTACCTTTTGTTCCTCGATGACCTCCGTCTTTTCCATCTCCAGCCCCAGGATATCGGTATAGAACTTCTTTCCCTCATCGATGCTCCTCACCGCAATCCCTATGTGATCGATGTGCTTTATCTTCATGACTTCCTCCTTTCTAGTAACCACAGACTCACACAGACTTTTTCCTCTGCCGACATCGGCAGAGGAAAAGGATGCTTGCATTTTTTTCATCCTTTTGTAGAATGCAAGAATCATTACCATAGTTGCAGGGAAAAGGGAATTGAATATGGATATGCGAGGAACAGTAACCTATTCTACACCCCAGGGGAAAATGCAGAAACAGGCAAGCTATAATGAATTCGAGGCCGTTGAGCTTTATTGCCCTAAATGCGGCAAGGCAGTACCGGTGAATAAATTCCTGCTTCTCGTGCTGCCTGAAGGGGATAAATACGAATACCGTTGCAGATTTTGCGGCACCCCGGTAGGGGATAAAGTAGACCGCCACGGGCAGTACTATTCTATTTTAAAGATGTAATTTCAATTCGGTTGGCTGTTGGGCTTTGTTTGAAATTCTTTCTAGAACTTAGTGATGAGGGTAACAAACTCCCTCTCTCCTGGCGGAAAATACTCCCTTAAAAAAGATGCGAGCTTATAACCATCTGACATCCCTTAATAACTTCCTCAAGTTTTTCCTTGCTGAGTGCTCCTATCTTTTCAAGCAACTTTTGTTTATCTACCGTAGCTATTTGACTTACGACGACCACACTTGCTTTGGGTAGGCTGGCAGTTCCCTTTGTTAGGGTAACATTTCCAGGTATCTGCCCTAATTTCAGGTTTGATGTTAATAGGGTCACTACCGTAGTATTAATGTTACTCATATTCAGAAGATCATTCTGAATAACAACTGCTGGTCTTTTCCCTGATGGTCCTGAATCCCCTGAAACGCCGAAAAGAACCCAGTAAATATCTCCCTGTTTCGGTTTTACCATGGTAACTCTTCCACATTGGTATTATCGGCAATATCTCTGGCCATAAAACGCTGCTCTTTAGTTACTTCTTGGTCTTTAAAGATTTCGTTAATACGCTGGACGAAGACCTCCTCCTTGCTCTTTCGGACCTTATCAGCAAGAGCATCAGAAATAAAATGGCTTAGTTTGATCTGCCTCTGTGCCGCCAAACCCTTCGCCTCTTTAAAGATTTCCTCTGGAACAGTGATACTTATTTTTTGATATCCCATATAAAATCCTCCTAGAAATAATATTTGCAGTTTTAAATTATCATATTAGTAATCATACTGTCAATACGCTTCTCTAAAGTTTTTATTGATAGATTTTATTGGATGAATAGATCAATATGTTTTAGCAAACTTGATAGCATAATTTCTTTTTAGAACCGGCAAAGCCTGCTGTCGGGCAAGCCGCCCGCCTCGCCTTGCGTCTCGCATGGCGGGCAGGCGTTATATAAAATCGCGCAGCGATTTTATTACTTGACATTTTCCTTTAAAGATGGTATCAAAT
>QMLW01000392.1 GCA_003646935.1 Deltaproteobacteria bacterium | reverse complement strand
GCTTCAGGTGATCCCCCGTCTGATAGAAACCGGCAGGGGCATGATCCAGGTCGACGGAATTCCCCTGCACGACATAGATCTGGCAACCCTACGGGGATCGATCGGCTTTGTTACCCAGGAGCCCCATGTCTTTTCAGATACAATTCTGAACAACGTAACGTTCGGACGGAGGATTGTGGACCCGGGTCTCCTTGACCGTGCCCTCCAGGTCGCGCAATTGCGAGAGGAGGTGGAGTCCCTTTCCAAGGGAATCCAATCGATGTTGGGCGAGAGAGGGGTCACGCTGTCAGGGGGACAGAGGCAGAGGCTCACCATCGCCAGGGCACTTATCGCTGACCCGCCCATACTGATTTTGGATGATGCCCTGTCCCAGGTGGATACCGGGACCGAGGCCGCCATACTAAACGGTATCCTCCGGATGAGGAGGGGTAGGACCAACATTATCGTTTCCCACAGGCTCACCACCATTCGGAGGGCGGATATCATCTATGTGCTCGGAAAAGGCCGACTCGTTGAATGGGGTAACCACGCCACGCTTCTCAGGGCTGGGGGAGAATACACACGGCTCTATGAAAAGCAGCAGTTGAGCGAGGAACTGCACGGGGTTAAATAGGCATGCATTTCGACTACGGATATATGGAAGACCGGCAACTCGGAAAGCCCTACAATATTGGACTGCTTAAGAGGTTGCTTCCCTATGCAAGGGTTTATTGGAGGCCCATCTGCACTGCCCTGGTTCTCACGCTCGCCATCACCCTATTCGATCTGGCCGTGCCCTATTTGCCCAAGGTTGCGATCGACAACTACATCCTCTCATTCTGGCATCCGGTGAGCGGTGAGCGGGTGCCCCGTGCAGCGGCAGATGAGTTCAGGCAGAAATATGGCCACCTCGTGGATCCCACTGGGGTATCTGGGCTGGGATTTCTCTCAAGCGCTCAGCTAAAGCACATCGATCCCGGGGACCTCAGACGTTACAGGGAGGCAGGGCTTGTTTCCATGGAGCGGTTTTACCGGATCCCTTCAGACATGGTCCAGGGAGATCGGCCCTTACGGGCCGAGCAGTGGATAAAGGCACGGGGTCCCTGGGTTTATGTGCCCGCTGAGCAGGTGCAGGGCATTGCCTCGGAGCAGGTGATAACCTTGAGGGGAAGAGATCTCAGGGGCGTTATGTTCATAGCGCTGTTGCTGTTGATATTAATCGGCGGTTCCGTGTTGTTGAATTACTGGGAATTCTTTCTTCTGGAGAAGGCCGGCCAGCATATAATGCAGGACATACGGATGGAGCTTTTCAGCCGGATTCAAGGCCAGAGCGTTCGGTTTTTCGATGAAAATCCAGTGGGCCGGCTGGTTACCAGGGTGACCAACGATGTGGAGAATCTCAACGAGATGTTCAAATCGGTGATAGTCACCGTGTTCAAGGATGTCTTCCTGCTATCCGGTATCATCGTGGTCTTGCTCGATCTAAACTGGCGCTTGGCCCTGGTCTCCTTTGCGCTTCTGCCCTTCGTGTTTCTTTTGACGTGGTTTTTCAGCAACCGGGCTAGGGAGGTATTCCGCGAGATACGAAGACACATCGCCGCGATTAACGCCTTTCTGCAGGAAAGGATTTCCGGTATCAGGATTGTGCAGCTCTTTGTTCAAGAGAAATCGCAGCTTGAGCGATTCAAGGCCCTAAACCACGGAAATTACCTGGCGAGCATGAGGCAGATCAAGATCTTCGCCGTATTTATGCCCTCGATGGAGATCCTCTCCGCGGTAGGCATAGGCCTTCTGATATTCTATGGAGGCGGAAAGGTGATAGGAGAGCAGCTCAGCCTTGGTTCTCTGGTGGCCTTTATTGGATATATCCAGATATTCTTCAAGCCCATACGGGATATCTCGGAGAAATACAATATCATGCAATCAGCCATGGCGAGCATGGAGCGAATATTCGGGCTCATGGATCGAAGAGAGGTGATTCAGGAGCCGCAAGAACCTCAGCGGCCCAGGAAGCGAGAAGGTCATGTGGAGTTCAAGGACGTCTCCTTTTCCTATAACCAGGGCCCCCGGGTACTTGATACCGTTTCCTTTGAGATCAGGCCGGGCCAGGTGGTGGCATTAGTGGGGGTAACCGGCTCAGGCAAGACCACGATCATCAACCTCTTGGAGCGATTCTATGAGTTCGATGAGGGATCCATACTGCTGGATGGCATCGATATCAGGAACTGGGGGATTCATGAGCTTCGCTCGCAGGTGGGCCTTGTGATGCAAGATGTGTTCATCTTCGCGGGCAGTATTGCTGAGAACATATCCTTGGGCGATGGGGAAGTTACAGGGGAAACGGTAGATGAGGTTGCCAGACAGGTTCAGGCGCATCGATTCATAAGCCGGCTCGCAGGAGGCCTTGATCACGAGGTACGGGAGGGCGGGGCAACGCTTTCAGCCGGTGAACGGCAGCTCCTCGCCTTGGGCCGTGCATTGGCCTATAATCCGGCGCTTCTGGTGTTGGACGAGGCTACCTCCAGCGTGGATCCCGAGACGGAACGAGTGATCCAGGACACGATCTCCAGGCTCTCACGAAGGCAGACCACGCTCATCGTCGCGCATAGACCATCGACTATTCAGCAGGCGGATAAGATCCTAGTGATGCACCACGGACGTATTGTGGAACAGGGCACCCATAGGGAGTTGATGGCGTCGGGGCGTGTCTACCTGAACTTAGTTCGCTTCGCTCACAATTGGAATATTGGAATGATGGAATAATGCCTGCCTGTCGGCAGACAGGGGTTCTTAAGAAAATGGGGCAGTGGTTTATTG
>QMLW01000391.1 GCA_003646935.1 Deltaproteobacteria bacterium | reverse complement strand
TGATACCTGGAAGGGTTCCGATTGCTCTGCCGACCAAAATGTGATCAAAAAGGTCTGCGATTTGGGCTGGGAGGAGGTAGTCTGGCTCGAGAGACACGGCATGCATTTCAGCCGAACGGAGCAAGGAAGAATAGCGAAGCGGCCCTTTGGCGGACACATGCTGAATTTCGGCGAGGTAAAGGCATACCGGGCATGCTTTGAGGCGGATCGAACGGGAAAGGGAATTATGGATACGGCTTGGCATGAGTCCCTTAGATACGGCGTCAGCTTTATCGGTCAGTGTGTAGCCGCAGAGCTCCTCTTTAAGGATGGAAAATGTATTGGCGCCATCATCTTCAGGTTTCCAGAAGGCAAATTCATCGCCATACTCGCCACGGCAACCATTATGGCTACCGGTGGTCATGCCAAAATGTATTTGGTCACCAGCAATTGTCGGGGAAACACGGGTGACGGCTTGGCCATCGCGCTCCATGCCGGCCTTCCCATAATGGACCCCGAGGCGGTCCAGTTTCATCCCACGGGCATGGTAGGGCCCGGCATATTGGCAAGCGAGGCATTGAGGGGAGAAGGGGCAATTCTCAGGAACAAGGACGAAGAGCCCTTTATGGAGCGCTATGCGCCCACCGCCAAGGATCTCGCTCCCAGAGATCTCATCTCACGGGCGATTGTGCAGGAGATGAGAGAAGGAAGAGGCCTTTACCATGAAGGTCATAATGCACAGCACGTATGGCTCGATTTAAGACACCTTCCCAGAGAAGTCCACGAGAAAAAGCTTCAGGAGGTATGTTCCTTCTTCAAACGATTCGTGGGCGTGGATCCCCAGGTAGATCTCTGCCCTGTTACCCCTACGGCCCACTACCAGATGGGGGGAATACCTACCAATGAGTTCGGCGAGGTCCAGAGAGATCCGCATGCTATCGTACCCGGGCTCTTCGCGTGCGGTGAGGTTGCCGCAGCTTCTCTCCACGGCTTAAACAGGCTAGGCACGAACTCTCTCCTGGAATTGATAACCATGGGCAGGATTACGGGGAATCAGGTGCTCGAGTACCTCAAAGACGGCGAGAAACCTCAAGGGCTTCCATCCGATGCCGGCCACATTGTGTTCGATCAGTTTTCCTCCTATATCAATTCTCAAGGCGCCGAGAGCTACGCTCAGATCAGGGATGCATTGCGAAACCTCATGCAGGAAAAGGTGGGGATATTTAGGGCGGAGCAGCCCCTGATCGAGGCCATAGAACGGCTCAAGGAGCTAAAGGAAAAGGCAACCCGCATTCCAGCAGGAACCACATCCCTACGCGCGAATCAGAATCTATGGCAGGTCTGGGAGCTCAACAACCTGATAACGGTGTCCATGGTTATCGCACAGGGGGCTTTGGCACGAAAGGAGTCAAGGGGAGGCCATTACCGGGAGGATTATCCTGAAAGGAGTGATGAATTTAATTACCACACTCTTGTGTATATGCCGGAGTTCGGCGAGATCACCTTTGACAAACGGCCGATAGATATGAGCCTGTTCGAGGCCCAAGGGGAGCACTACGAGTTATTCGACTACATAGAGAGGAAGTACTGATCATTAGAGGGGAAACCGATGTCCGACCTTTATACCATTACACTGGATATTAGCAGGTATGATCCTGATACGAACCTCTCCTGGATACAGAGCTACCAGGTGCAGGCAGGGGGAATCCTTCGGTTTGTCGATGTGTTTCGTAAGATCAATGATGAGCAGGACCCAACCCTAGCATGGGCCTCGTCCTGTGAACATGCCCAGTGTGGCAGCTGTGGTATCATCGTTAATGGGAAGCCCATGCTTGCCTGTGAACTGCTCGTAAGGGATGCGGTAGCACAATTTAACACCCACACCTTTTCCTTGAGGCCTCTCAGAATCGCGCCGGTTATACGGGATCTCGTGGTAGACTTGGAGAAGGCCTACGATAGGATACACGAAATCAAGCCTTTTCTCATCAATCCGGCGCCACCGCCAGAGGAAGGGGACGAATACCGCATACCGCCTGAAACGGTTAACAACTACGTTGAGGCAACCCGGTGTATTAACTGCTTTTGCTGTGCGACGGCATGCATTAGTAGCCATCGCCACTTCCTAGGCCCGAACGCCACAATGGCAAATATAGTCCGTCTTATGGATCCGAGAGAAACAGCAAAAGACGAGAGGCTGGATATCCTATGCCGCGAAGACGGCGTCTATCGCTGTCACACCTCAAGGGCCTGCTCCTTTGTGTGTCCGAAGGAGA
The DNA here is from genome assembly GCA_003646935.1 of Deltaproteobacteria bacterium. Lineage (GTDB taxonomy): Bacteria > Desulfobacterota > DSM-4660 > Desulfatiglandales > B25-G16 > B25-G16. Next base: position 563 of record QMLW01000391.1, on the reverse strand, counting down.
TCGATATCTCCCACTTCCTCGCCCTTGGAAAAGAAGGCAAATTCTAACACTGCTCCGTGTAAGCACATACGAGGCATCTAAGTGCGGTGTTCTTCTCAGGTGCCTTATTGAACTGAGGGGCTTCGCCCCAATGTGGAATACTGGAATATTGGGCTAAGAGAAATGAAAACAACGAAGAAATGATTCTCTTCCACTATCTGCCCGTCGTTCCATTATTCCAGGATTCCCTGGCCCAGACCTGACTTTTGATCACTGATCTCTAGGAATGCGGCTTGCCAAATAGTATGCTTACAAGAGCTTTTTCTATCGAAGCAGTGCCAGGGTGGGCAATCATTCAGATATGAGGCAAAAACCTCACCCTTAACATAGCTTATACATGCAATAAGTCGTAACGTTAATTTGTAGACATAGCCTGAGAGAAGAGGTAATAAAGGCTATATGCCCGCATCGGGCATGAATCAGAACACAGGAGGTAGCCATCGGCAAACGGCTGTTCGTACGGGTTAACGAGCAAATCACAACCAAGACAGTCAGGCTGATCTCGGTGGACAAGAAGCAGATCG
>QMLW01000390.1 GCA_003646935.1 Deltaproteobacteria bacterium | reverse complement strand
GGTTCCAACATATTTTATGGAAGCTTTGAGGGAGCCTTCTAACCTCTTATCTCGATGGAATGTGACGTCTGCAACGAGCAAACCTATTAGGAGCACATCCGGTGTGACAACCAGTTCCAATATCCAGCTCGTTTCTTCCGATGAGTCCTTTGCCGCAGCCGCTTCCAGGGTTCGACCGGCGGTGGTGAATATCTCTTGCGAGACCATTCAGCGCGCGCCACAAGTCTCCGGCAGCTTGCGATTTGATGACCCGGCCCAGGATCTATTAAATCTAGGGGGCATTGGGTCAGGAATAATTGTTGATTCGCGCGGATACATTTTGACCTGTTACCATATCGTTTCTCAGGCTTCCAATATTATCGTCACACCATTCGGTTACGAGGTCAGGCGCTACCGGGCGCGTGTGATCGCTAAGGATGAGAGCCTTAATCTGGCCGTGCTCCGGATCGACACCCCTTATGAATTGCCTGCGGTGATACTGGGAGATTCCTCGCAAATGGAAGTGGCCGACATGGTGCTGGCCATCGGGAGTCCCTTTGGACTTGAGCAAAGCGTGACCCATGGCATTATCAGTGACAACCACCGGGATATCCAAATCGGTGGCAGGGTCTACCGGGGGATGATGCAGACCGACGTACCCATTAACCGGGGTTCCAGCGGAGGACCATTGATCAATATCAATGGTGAAGTGGTAGGCATTAACATGGCTATCTATGCCCCAACAGGAGTCTACAGCGGTGTCAGCTTTGCCCTGCCCATAAACCAGGCCAAAGTGCTGGTAGCAAAAACAATTCAGTGAAAAATCGTTAGAAATAGGGTTATACACAATGAAGAAGATATCGATATTGTCCTGGATTGTTGGGATTATAATAATAATGATAATTACAGTATCGTTTGTGATCATGAATTCCGGAACTGCTCACGTTGAGCTATTTTTCATAGATGGTGATGCTGCGGTATGTGTAATTATTATGTCTTCGTTTCTATTGGGGTTCTTTGCGGGTATTATCTTCGTGTGGTTAAGACGAGCCCAGGGTCGACATAAGAGCAGCTCCCGCAGTTCCCTTAGGAGGGAATCATCTCTTGTTGGCGAAATCTAAAAAGGAGTGAAGGCTATAAGGAAGCATGAATAATGGATGGTAAACCTGTAGAAAAAATTCTGTATGATCTTGAGCCGAAAGGGCCAGTGCAACCGGAAGAAGTTCCTATTACACGGGTTTGCTGGATTGCGTTCTGGGCTAACCTTGGTCTCGCCCTTCTCAAGATTACGGTGGGGGCTCTGGGATACAGCCGATTACTCATCATCGATGGGCTGAATTCCGCTGCTAATGCGATGATGATCACAAACATCCTCTTCGGGATACAGATGGGCATCTCTCAGAGGCCAACCGAAAAATATCCTTACGGCAAGGGAAAGGCCCGCTATATAGGCGCCTTGCTGATTGGGTTTTTCCTGGGTGTGGGCGCTGCTGTTATTCTGGCTATCTCTGTCAAAACATTTTTTATGCCCGTAAGTTTTGAGTCAACCGGAATAGGCCTGGCCACTGCCCTGGTTTCCATTGGTGGAAATCTGATGGTAATTCGTTTTTTAAGGCAAACCGATCTGCATCATAGTAAGGAAGTGGCCAAGAGAATCGCATACCTGCATGCCCTCAATATAACCTCCTCCGGTGTGGTGGCGCAGGGACTTCTTGTTGGAGGGATATTTGGGTGGTTTATTCCCGAACGAATTGGCAGTTTGACGATTTCGCTCATTGTGCTTTTTTTGAGTATTCGGATCACAAAGAGCGCCCTGGACGGTATAATGGATCGAAGCGCTGGCAGAGAGATGGAATCCAGAATAGCGACCCTGGCAAACTCGGTAGATAAAGTTGAGGATGTACGATGGGTGCGGACGCGGAATGTTGGGCATAATTTATGGATTGACCTTCAGGTAGCGCTGAAGGGGGAGTGTTCAATTCGCCGAGCAGATCAGGCCTCCGAACAGATTCGGGAACGCCTGTCTTTAGAGATTGAAAGGATCACTCATGTTACAGTGCACTGCTATCCGGTATGATTTCCGATTTAACGGTTTCCTTTTGGGCCAATTGGCTATGGGATTTGCCCTTGTGAGCCTGGCCTGCGTAACTTAATAGTATAGGAATTTAACTGCATCTAATAAAGAAAAAAGGAGGAGATTAATGAAACACATCATCATTGGACTTGTGGCGATCACTGTGGGGTTGTGGGGGATCGTGTTGAATTGGTACCAATTCCTGGACCTTCTGTGGGTATTGGTGCCCATGGCGGTTCTTTTGGGGGGCATTATTGCTCTCCTGGCAGGAATAAGCAATTTCAGCAAGGAATCCCGATCTGAAATCCCTGCTGATTCAAACAAGGATTAGGGGGAGTAGAGAAATGGCTGAGAATAGCGAGAATCAACCGCAGGATATTGAGGAAAAACCGCAACCGGCAGAGAAAATCCCACTGAGCTTTTCTATCCGATGGCCGATAATACAGTTGGGCCGTGCAGTGGCCGATCTGGTAGACGGGTACAAAAACATGGTCAAGATGGCTCCCACTGATCTGAAAAGCATGTATCTGAAAAGGTTCGAAGCAGCAGATGCCCGGGGAGAGACGTGGAAGTGCATTCGTTGGATGGAGAAGGTTACTTCCCTCGATCCCGAAGATCCTGATGCCTTCTACCGATTGGGTATCGCTTATGAAAAGAATAAGGACTTTGAAGCCGCAATTCAGGCCTATAAGCGAGTTATAAAAATCAAATCCGACCATGCAAAGGCCCATTACCGAACAGGGGTTCTTTACCTTGCCAGGCAGG
>QMLW01000389.1 GCA_003646935.1 Deltaproteobacteria bacterium | reverse complement strand
GTTGAAGCGAGCCCATGAGCTTTTCCGTAAAGGACTCTATGATGGGTCTTGAAATGCTGAGATCGTCGATGTTCATTGTTCGTCCTCCCAGAGAAAGCCTAACATGGCCGCACAATTACTCGACCAGAGAACAGCTGTTGTTCGAGTGTACCTAAATAAAGCCGGCTTTCCAAAGGAGCCGGCTTCATGATTGGTGGAAATTGAATTTCTCGAAGGCCTTGATCAATCAAGGCCCTTTGAGGCCAAATTTTGACAGCAGGAGAAATCTATTTCTCACCAAACTAACCGACTCTTACACCCACTACGATTATTTTTCGAAGCCCCGATAGTTCGAATAGCTCGAGGTACTGCATTATGTCCCTCGGCCAATACCCTGCCGTAGTGATAACGCAGGATATCAGCCATGTAACGCGAACATACCATTCGATGGCTGAGCTATAACTCCTATATGTTTTATTTCAACGCTATAGTGAAAACCATAGGGCACAGGGACAGCCATTTCGATAAAACAGAATACCCTTTTTCAGCCTTAAGTCAACCGAATATTGACATTGACTTGATAAATTTAATCTGATACTAAAAAAATTTATTTTCGTGCATTGCGTGCATTTCGAACGTTAACGCCTAAGAGAGTCACATAATGGATTATAAGAAGACGCTAAATCTGCCGAATACCGCATTCCCCATGAAGGCGAATTTGGTCCAGAGGGAACCCGAGATATTGCGGAAATGGGATAAAGAGGATGTGTACTCCCTTATCAGGAGCACATCCAGTGGGCGGCCAACCTACATCCTGCATGATGGACCTCCTTACGCAAACGGAAATATCCACATGGGCACGGCTTTCAATAAGATCTTAAAGGATATTGTCATAAAATCGAAGCAGATGGACGGCTTTGATGTTCCCTATGTGCCGGGATGGGATTGCCATGGCCTGCCTATTGAGTGGCAGGTGGACCATGAACTGGGAGATAAGAAGCTCACGATGACGCAGTCCGAGGTCAGAAGGAGATGCCGCGAGTTCGCCAATCGTTTCATAGAGATCCAGAGAGAGGAATTTAAGAGGCTGGGCGTGTTGGGCGAGTGGGATAATCCGTACCTCACTATGGACTACCGATACGAAGCGACGATCGTGAGGGAGTTCGGCAAGTTTGCACTGAACGGCAGCCTTATCAAAAGCAAGAAACCCGTCTACTGGTGCAATTCCTGCGGCACCGCCCTCGCAGAGGCAGAGGTTGAATACGAGGATCATACATCCCCGTCCATCTACGTGAGGTTTCCCTTTCTCTCAGACCTCACCGAGGAGCATCCCTCCCTTGCGGGAAAGAATGTCTATATTGCCATATGGACCACAACCCCATGGACCATACCGGCGAACCTCGCGGTAGCCCTCCACCCCGATTTGCCGTATGTGGCAATTGATACCCCTAATTACGGCGTTCTCATCCTGGCAGAAGGGCTCTTGGAGGATTTCACGCGAATTATCGGCATCCAGGAATACACGGTTTTGGATCGGCTCGAAGCCCGGAAGCTGGAGGGATTAAAGGCGAAGCACCCCATTTATGACAGGGAGTCCATGATAATACTCGCCGACTACGTCACGCTGGATATCGGCACCGGATGCGTTCACACTGCTCCAGGACATGGACAGGAGGACTACGAGAGCGGGCTCCAGTACAATCTCGATATCTACTCACCCCTCGATGATAAGGGTAGGTTTACCGAGGATGTGGAGTTCTTCGCCGGGCAGGAGGTATTTGAGGCCAACAGGCCGGTCGTGGAGAAGTTGGCGGAGCTCGGGGCGCTGCTCAAGGAGGAGGAGTACACGCACTCCTATCCGAACTGCTGGAGGTGCAAGAACCCCGTCATATTCAGGGCCACGGAGCAATGGTTTATCTCTATGGATAAGGTCGGTTTAAGGAAGAACGCCCTCAAGGCCGTGAGGACTGTTGACTGGATTCCACAGTGGGGAGAGGATAGGATCTACGGCCTTATCGAGAATCGGCCTGACTGGTGTATCTCAAGGCAGCGATCATGGGGCGTGCCCATAACGATCTTTTACTGCACGAAGTGCGGAAACCATCTTGTTAGCCAGGATATAGTGGACCACGTGGCGCAGCTCGTTGAGGAAAAGGGGACCGATGTCTGGTTCGACCTGTCCACGCAGGAGCTTTTGCCTGAGGGAACAACCTGCCCACACTGCGGTGGAGATAGGTTTCGGAAGGAAACGGATATCCTGGATGTGTGGTTTGACTCCGGGGTCAGTTTTACCGTTCTTGAACGAAGGAAGGAGTACCTGACCTATCCGGCGGATATGTATCTGGAGGGAAGTGATCAGCACCGGGGCTGGTTCCACAGCTCTCTTCTATGTTCCGTGGGCACGAGAAAGAAGGCCCCCTTTAGATCCGTTCTCACGCATGGATTTGTGGTGGACGGAGAGGGGAGGAAGATGTCCAAATCGAGGGGCAATGTTATTCAGCCGGAAGAGGTCATCAACAAGTACGGTGCGGAGATACTGCGGCTGTGGGTTGCATCCGAGGACTACCGGGGCGACATACGGCTCTCCCAGCAGATTCTGGACAGATTAACGGAGGCCTATCGCCGGCTCAGGAACACCTTCCGATACCTGCTCGGGAACCTCTACGATTTCAATGCCTCAGAGGATCGAGTGCCCTATGGTGAACTGCTGGAGCTTGACAGGTGGGCCCTTCACAGACTTCAGGAACTATCAGAAAAGGTGCTGGGATCATACAGAAGATTCGAGTATCACTCTATTTACCAGGCTGTCTATAATTTCTGTGTCCTTGACCTCTCCTCGTTCTATCTGGATATCTTGAAGGAC
>QMLW01000388.1 GCA_003646935.1 Deltaproteobacteria bacterium | reverse complement strand
GTATCAGGGGTGGTGGTATCATCGGTCGGTGTAGTTGTATCCCCTCCGCCACCATTGCTACCAATGATGGTTATTAAGCCTATTAAAATGACACTTATTACCCACAGGTAATGCATTCTAGTAAGTTGAATTCTTATCTTTTTCATAATCTCGCCTCCCGCTAAAAACAAAACCCCGCCTCTCTATGTGAGAAATGAAACTCTACTCTAAGCTAGAAAAACCAACCAAATCCAATAGACAACTGGATAATATTTTCCGAATCTTCCCACATATCATTAGCAGTAGTTCTATGACGATAATCGGTTGGTATTTGGCTGCTATCAAAATCATCACTATAGGTTAGATATAGTGCAGGTTGAAATCCAATGTGGAAATAAAAGCCCTCTTTCCCCTGCCAACCGATTTCTCCAAGGGCAAATATCCCATTTCCCTCGGCACAGTAACTATGATTTGAGGTAGCTGGCGTGTATTCTAATTTACTTCCTCCGTAACCGGCTCCGATACCATAGTAAAAGCCTTTATCTTTGGAAAAGAATCTACGGTATGTCCCGAAAATAAGTGTTCGGCTTAAGGTTATGATCTCCCAACCAAAAATATTTTCTGCCTCATCCCTGCCAATCGATGTTTGTAAATGAAGCTGTGATTTTTCATCCAGGTTTCTATCATAGAAAAGGATCACTCCACTTGTACTTGATAAGGAAAGGCCAATTCCAAGGCCATTAGGCTGCTTAACTCTCCAATAAGAATAAGGCTGTTTACCAATATCCTCTGCATTAACTGAGGCTGCCATAAAGAGACTTAGGAAAAATAGAGGTGAATATTTCAATAATTTCAATATATTCATTTATCTCTCCATTTTTCACGAAAAATGAAAAACCCCACCTCTCATCATAAGAAGCGGGGTCTTTAAATTCACTCCATAGCCTCCCCTCGCTTAAGGTTCGCATCCAGGGAAAAGCACCACATTTCTAGTAGCAGAATGCCAATGAAAACACAATCTTTTCTTTATGAGATATAAGGGTATGAAAGACGTATTATTGGATGGGCGATAGATTGAAGCCCCTCCCTTATGGGTGAGAGGCATTTGGCTGTAGAGGCACTGATTAGGCTGCCACCTTTGATTCTATAATATCGCTTTGCGATTTTATAAGCCCATGCCTTTTTTGTTGAACAAAGCCCCCACATCTGTTAAGAACCCTTCATGCTTAGAGAATTCACGCACTGATGAGGCTGCCTTATGTGGAGCCTTTTGGAAGGGGGCCGTAAGCGTATCCTCAGACACCGGAGTTTCTGGAGTAATGGTCTGGAATTGAGGGGAGGGTTTTGAAAGTCAGGAATGCCGCACAATCACTGTCTCCCTTGGACGTTGGGTGGAGCGTATTCGGTACGATGTTCTTCAATACTCCAACAATCCAATACTCCATCTCTCCGCACCAAAGAAGGTACAAAAACCGGCAGATCCATCGAATATGGCTATGCCTAGAGGATGTGATCTTCTAAAACGAAACAAAAGGTAGTTTCAAGGTATGGCAAAGAAACGGGTAACGAGGAAGGAACTCCTTAAAAAGGAAGACGAGTTTGTCTCCCTTTCCGCGAGGATCTATCAGTACGTTGTTGAGCATAGAGCCCGGATCCAGTGGGCGGCCATATCCCTAGCCGCAATCCTTGTGATCATACTGGGCGTTAGCCTTTACTTCAGGCACCTCAATCAAAAGGCCTTGGCCGCTTATAATATGGCCTATAAAAGCCTGGTATCAGACACCTCTTCCCAGGCCGCGGAGGAGAGCATCCAGAGATCCACCGAAGAACTGGACAGGCTTATACGGGAGTATGGCTGGACTAAGGTGGCCACACTGGCTATACCGCAGCTAGCCTACCTGAAGTTCGGGCAAGGGAACTATGAGGAGGCCATAATACTCTATGAAACCTTCCTGGAAAAGGTTAAAACCGGCTCAATCTATCAACCTATGGCGTATTTCGGTCTCGCTGCGTGCTATGAGGCCAAGGGAGACCATCAATCTGCCATACGCTATCTCAACAAGATTATCGAGAACGATGCCTCCTTCCTCAAGGAAGAGGCCATGTTCTCCTTGGGCAGGGTGTATGAGTTGAGCGGCCGGAGAGAGCTATCAAAGGACACCTTTCGATCCTTTGTTTCCCTGTTCCCCCAATCACCATTGCTTCCCCTGGCAAAGGCACACCTGAGAAACGGCTCCTGAGTAACTATTGTCTTCCCCTGCTCCCAGGGCTTTTACCTTGACACACCACCGCTCTTGACGGATACTTTTTAGGTAATTAGGCCTTCCGCAACACCATGAAAGACGTGCTCGCATTCATAATGGCCGGAGGGAGGGGCGAGCGGCTCATGCCCCTCACCCGCGATAGGGCCAAGCCGGCAGTACCCTTCGGCGGCATCTACCGGCTCATCGATCTAACCCTGAGCAACTGCATCAACTCGGAACTCTACAAGATCATTGTGCTGCCACAGTACAAGTCCCAGTCCCTCACGGACCACCTCGAGGCAGGCTGGAACATATTCACCCAGAAGCTCGGGCACTTCCTGAGGATCGTGCCTCCTCAACAGAGGATCAGCGGCAATTGGTACAGGGGAACCGCCGATTCCATTCGCCAAAACCTTTACCTCATCGATCTAGCCAAGCCACGACATGTCCTGATCCTGTCGGGCGATCATATCTATAAGATGGACTACGGTCGGTTTCTCCGCTACCACCTTGAGAAGAACGCCGATCTGACGATCTCCCTCACCGAATTGGGGAGCGATTTGGCACATGAGGTAGGTGTGGCAGGTGTTGATGAGGACTATCTGATCCATGGCTTCCAGG
>QMLW01000387.1 GCA_003646935.1 Deltaproteobacteria bacterium | reverse complement strand
GTCCTTGACTTCGTACTCGCCATGAGCCAGGCGGTGAAGCGGGTTGAGATTATGCATGTTCTCAGTGAAAAGCGGATCGGGAAACTTTCGAAGATGGAGGCCCACAAGATAGAGAGGGAAAACAAGAGGAGATTGGATGAGGTATGCGATACGTTCGTGAAGGAGCGCTTTGATGCCCGGCCTCATCTCTATATTGGCGATACGGAAGAGCAGATTCAAAGGGGGGCCGCTGAACACCGGGCCACTATGGTTGTCCTTGGAACGAGGCAAGCAACTGCATGGAGGGAGAAGTGGACGGGAAGTATATCACATTCCCTGGCGGGGAAATCAGAATTACCTGTGCTCATTGTTCCTGCGGGAGCTAACTAATCTAGCCTATGGAAATCAAAAAACTCCTCTACATAACACACCTCAGAGAGCCCACCTATGAATTACTCGAGGGACTCACGGAGTTGGGGAACATCGGCCTTAAGGAGATACTGCTGCTGGCCGCAGCTCCACCGAAGGGGCTGAGGGATCGATTCTCCGATCACGGGATACAGCTCAAGGGAGTTGATGGTTCGGATTCCCTCATCCCTTGGATTTTTGAGGTGGCCGATAAGCAACAGGTGTCTCTTATCATAATCCACGGTCATGGGGAAAAAGGGGGATTTTTTAGGGGAATCCCCGTAAGGCGTTTGCTCCGGAATACGCCTGTCCCGTTGCTGATTATGCACGAGAACGGCGACGAGGAAAGCTCCTCTACTCGAGGCTTATTTAACAGCGTAATTCTCGCCACCGATTGGTCCGATGCCGCGGGAAGGGCGTGGCTCTATATGATCGGCATCAAGGAGATCGTGGGAACCATAGATATCGTGTATGTATTGAATGAAAAGCCGACAATCGGGGAAATCCGTCAACTTAAGGAACGGGTCGAGGAGGTCAGAAAGATCTGTCTCGCCGAGGAGATGGATGCCGAGTATCACATCTATGCCGGCAAGACCGCGGATGAGATCGTGCTTGCTTCCAAGGACTATAACGCCACCATGATTGCAATGGGGTATAAGCCGACAGGTGCACTGAAGGAGTTCTTCACGAGGAGTTCCTGTTATAGGGTCATAAAGAAATCCTCAGTGCCGGTATTGATTATCCCTTGACTTAAAAGTCTGGATTCATGTATTAGTCCGCCTAAAGCAGATCACCTGGGGTAGGCTTCCAGCTTTGTGGGGGGTAGGTATGGAAGTTACGGTTCTGATACAAACCGCCGATAAGGCCTTCGAGATCCTCGAAAAGGCCCGAGAGGAGGCTCGCGAGTTACTCTATAGCGCCGCGAAGCTGACCAGCGAGGCGAAATCCCTGGCGGAAAAACGAGAGACCAGGGCATTTCTCTCCGGCGCCCAGCAATCAAGGGTAGCGCTACGGAATTTCGCTATCACCTTCCTCATCCTCTTTGGCTTCTGGATCCTTCTCTCAGGCCGCTTTGACTACTTCCACCTTGCGCTCGGCGTTATCTGTTCCCTTCTCGTTGCGTACTTGTCCTACGACCTGTTGTTTTTCAACGTGAGGCTCGGGGACTTTCGGATTAGGGCCAGGAGATTCTTCCAATCCGCACCGTGGTTTCTGGGGCAGATCTTCTCAGCAAATCTTCATGTTGCCTATTTGGCGCTGTCTCCAAAGATGCCGATAGATCCTCAGATACTACGGTTTAAGACGAAATTGGAGAGCGACATCTCGTGGGTCGCCATGGCCAACTCCATCACCCTTACCCCGGGGACCATTACGATGGATATTCGAGAGGGGGAGTTTTTCGTCCATGCCCTTGATAAAAAGGTTGCCTATGATCTGAATACCGGGGAGATGGAGGATAAGATTGCCCACGTGCTCATGGAGGCAGACCATGTATATATACAGGACGTGCTGGATGTCTCCCGGATATTCGGGGCACTCAAATGATTAGATTACCAGTTATTTGTTACTCGTTCCTTGTTGCTCGTTATAGCAATGAGTACCAAGAAACCAGCAACGAGCAACCAGCAACGAGCAACGAGACCATGACCCAGGTTACCGATGACATTATTATTAGGACGGTGGCGAGGATACTCATACCGTTTATACAGCTGTATGCCCTCTACGTGATCATGCACGGCCACCATAGCCCGGGTGGTGGATTCCAGGGCGGTGTGATCTTAGGGGCGAGTTTTATCCTCTACCTCATCACCCATGGGTTAGAGGAGGCCAAGATCAGGATGTCCGAGGTAAAGGCCGGGCTTTTCAGCTCCTTTGGGCTGCTCATATACTCGGGGATCGGATTGCTGTGCCTCATATTGGGGAGCAATTACCTGGACTATGGCAAGCTCTCTGCCATCCTAAGGGTCATACCGGCCCAGGCCAGGTCCCTCGGCATCCTCGGGGTGGAGATCGGCGTAGGGATTGCCGTGATGGCGGTCATGTTTTCGATCTTCTTTGATATATCCACAGGAGGCATTCTCCCGGAGGATGAGGAAGGGGGTCAGGAGGGAAGATGAGCAACTTCTTTATCTATCTCGGGATGGGGTTATTCAGCCTTGTGTTTCTCTGTCTTTACAGGGGCGTCTTTGGCCCCGGCGTGCTCAACAGGATTGCGGCTATCTCAGCGATCGGCACCAAGACATTGGTCATCTTGCTCCTGATGGGCTTTATCTATGACCGGGTTGAGATGTTCATCGATATCAGCATGGTCTATGCCCTGCTCAATTTCATCGGAACCATCACCGCGGCGAAATACCTAGAGATAAAGAGGGAGGTGTGATGGATATTCAGTTCATGGCATCTATTCCCTTTCTACTGGGAGGTTTCTTTTTCTTCCTAGCGGCTACCGTGGGGCTTTTACGC
>QMLW01000386.1 GCA_003646935.1 Deltaproteobacteria bacterium | reverse complement strand
GTCCTTTGGAATGCCCTTGCCCGTATCTGATACCTTGATCACCGCATGCCCGTCGGCGTTGAATGAGCTGATCCTGAGCAATCGCTTCCACTTCTTGTTTCCCCACCTGAGCCCTTTATCATCCATCGCGTACATGGCGTTGGTGACCAGATTGATAAAGACCTGCTCCAGCCGGTTGTGATCTGCCATGATGTGCAGGCCCTTTGGATCGAGGTCCAGTTCAACATCTATCTGGTGCACCCTCAATTGCTGACCCATAACCTTGAACACGTCCCTTATGGGCTCATTTACGTTTATCCTCACCCTGGTCAGGTCAGACTGCCTGGCGAAGTCCCTCATGTGATTGATTACCTTTGAGGCCCGATCCACATGGCTGCCTATTTCCTCGGCCACCGATCTCAGCTCATCGGTTGAGATCTCCTCTCCCTTATTGAGCTTTTTTAAGAAGAAATCACTTGCAACCTGAATCACGTTTAACGGCTGGGTTAGTTCATGCGCCATACCCGAAGCCAGGGTGCCAAGCGTAGCCAGCTTGCTCGCCTGAATCAACTGGGCCTCCTTCTCCACGTCTTCGGTTATATCCGTGGTAGTAGCAATGAGACAATCGGTACCCATGTGTATGGTGTGACATGCCACGATGTTTACATAAAAGGGCTCTCCTTCTCCTCCCCTGCGGTGCCTCCGCCTGGGATAAAACACGCATTGATTGGTGGTGAGATCCTTGAGGGCCGCTTCGAGGTCTTTATCCTCCTCATATAAGAGATCCAGGAACTTGCTCTCCAGCAATTCCTCCTTTGATTGCCGGTAGGATGCGACGGCAGTCGCGTTGACATCGATAAGGTCAAAGCTCTTCTGATCCATGATAAAAATGGAGTTCGGTGCGTTATCGAACAGCGTCTTGTATTTCTCCTCCGACTTACGCAACTCCTCATTGAGCTTCCTGAGCTCCGTAGTCCTTTCCTCTACCCGGGCCTCCAGCTCATCGTGTGCTCTTTGGAGCGCCTCCTGTGCCTCCCTGCGCTCCGTGGTGTCCCAAAGGGTCTCGATTGAGCCCACCGTTCCCCCGTTCGCATCCTTGATGGGGGCCGCGGTAAAGAAAAGCCATTTGCCCTCTTCGCCTATATGGGGAAAGAATTCCTCCGCCTCATAGCCGCCCTCGATGAGGGCCGACTTGCTCCAGCTATGACCATAGTACTTCTCTATCTCCTTTTCCTCCATCTCATCCACGATCACATCGGCCATGATGGGCCTCGGCTTCCGCCTGAAGGGAAGCCACTGCTTGTTGGTGCCCACTATCTCCTCGGCCTTATAGCCCGTGAGCTTTTCAATCGCCCTGTTCCAATGGGTTACGATGTGTTCATTATTGATCACAAAGGTCGGTATGGTATTCCCCTGCACTATCTGCGACAGGGCGCGTTCCCTCTCAACGAGCTCCCGCTCCACACTCTGCAGATGCCTCGTCCTTTCCTCCACGATCTTGGCGAGCTGCTGGGAAAAAAGGTCAAACTGCTCCTTAATGCTCTCCGGCTCGACGATATGCTTATGAAGGTCTCTGGTGATCCGCGCCCGTTCGTCCTCAATCTGCAGATAATCCCAGACGGACATGGCCTCAAAATGGTCAATCAGACGCACGTCTGCCGGCCTGGTTGCCTTCAGCTCCTCGAGAACCTCGTTATCTCCCGTTAACTCGATAATCACGTCGAGCCCTTCTATTTGATAGAGCTCCCGGTATTCCGTGGTGGTGTAGAGACCCCTTTTTTTGGCATATTCGAAGCCCTCGGCACCTTCATTGATATCAGCGACACCGATGATTTTCATTCCCTTCCCACGAAAGTTCTCGCCCAGGACGATCTCGAGGATGGCCTTGCAAACCCTGCCCCCACCCACTATGGCAATGTTCGAATAGTTTAGGATTTCCCTCATCATTCCCTCTGGTACATCAGAAATAGATGATCTGATCTGCCTCCAACATGAGTTTACAGGCCTCATGCAAGGTAATAGGATCGATAAAATCATCCATATTCGATGTATCTCTAATCTCCTTTGCAAATCCCTCAAGGACATGAAACGTTCCTAATGAAACTATGGATATTTCCATCTTATCTTTCTCAAATCGTGCCAGCTGTTCCAAATTATCCGGCATTTTTTCCGCCTTCAGCACCGTTCTATCAAACTCGGATGCAATGACCTGCTTTGCCTCAGACGTTATGGGAATTCCCGCCAGGGCGCCCTTCTTGGTCATCTTTATCCCATAGGTACCATACATCACCGTCACCTTTTTTATATTGTAGAACTTCCGTGCAACCCAGGCAAATGTGTAGGCTGCTTGGTGATTATATTGTTTTTCGGGTCCTGTATTGATGATAATAAGGATATTGTTCGGTACCGCCATTATGTACCCCCCTTTTTTTTATGAAGCCAATACCGTCCGCGGTTTCTTACGTGACGAACGAGACGCTATACTTGAACATCTCGGAAATCCTACAACTAATCGGGGCGAAGCCCCTAAGTTCATTTCCGGATAATTGGTGAGAAAAAATAGCACGATGTGGATTGTCGTTTCTCTGGGTTGATTGTCTGCTCGATTGTGCTTGATGAAGAAATAAACGCGATAAAAAGCTCTTCTCTGTCAACCCCCCACTCGATGTGCTGAGAGAGTATATTCCCCTCCTTCCCAGCTGTCAAGCGTGCTCACGCACTGGTCCTGAGCGAGCCCTGAGATTGTCCTTCAGGTATTGCCCGGTATAGGACCCTTCCGCATCCACAATCTCCTCCGGAGTGCCGGTAGCCACAATCGAGCCGCCCCTGTCTCCCCCCTCCGGGCCCAAATCTACAATATAGTCGGCGGAT
>QMLW01000385.1 GCA_003646935.1 Deltaproteobacteria bacterium | reverse complement strand
GGAGGTGGGGTTGGTGGAGTTGATGTCTCCTCCCCTCCACCTGCGGCAGCTGCAGCTGCGCCTCCTGCTATCAGGGCAAGCAGTATCATCCATGCCCAGCTTGATGATTTCTTCACCTTTACCGTAGGGATTTCCTCTTCAGGGGTGGATAATATCTCGGGCTCGTGTTCGGTGATCCCCTTCTTCGCATATAGATAGCGGTGTTCAGAGAAAGCTATGTTAGGCAGATAGAGGTTGAGCACGAAAAGGACGAGCATCCCGCTGAAGATCCTTTTAAGTAGTCTCATGAAAAGCTCCTTTTGATTCTATTTGGTTAAGATGGTTTCATAAAAAGCCCTCTAATCGTCATACCGGTTCCGATCCAGGGTTCGCCAAAATGACAGAAAAACGGGAAAAATGACTTTTTAGGAGTCTATCATCTTTGCTACGAGAACCTGCTGTTTCTTCAACAAGGTGCGGCAATAGTGCTCTTCTCATCACTTAAAGCCTTCAGTCTAAACAGCTTCAGGCTTACTACGTGAGTAATCACGAAATCATTTTTTTACGAAGTATTGTATATCAACCTCTTCTATCTCATTGCGGGGTATCTTGATTAATTGCTTCAGCAACTGCTTTAATGCCATCTCATAGGTCCCGTATTGGGAGAGCGTTTGAGATACCCCAAATGATATCTTTTCCTTTGTGGCCAGAACCTTGATCATCTCTACATCTTCATCTTTTGCCCCAAGCAGCCGTATGGGAAATGAAAGCCCCATTGCCCTGTCATGCTCATTAGGGAGCCTAAAGACTTCACTTGCCTTGATGAAGGTATTGCTTCTGTACTTATTGGGGAACAGGACATACACCACGTTGTTGGAGCAAATGTTTAAAACCGTGACATAGCAGTCTTTTGAGGAGCGAGCGGTGAGCTCCAATTCCTCTCCCTCCTTAAATGTGTCCCTATTTAGATGAGCAGTCACATTGAAGTAGGGATCTTTCTCTCCCTTTTGTTTGCCCACTTTCACCTTGAGCAAAACGACTGCTATTATATTCCTGCCGTCGGTTTTTATTTCCTTTCGAAGGACATCTTTCTCTAATATGATCCCATTGGTGGTTTGTGTGCTTAACGAGCAGAAGTGATCGAGAAGAATCTTCTTTTGGCCGGAAGCCTGGAGATCCAAAGTTCTTTCGCTAATCTCCACCCCGCTGTAATACTGGACTGCTGTTCGACAGGCATGATAGATGGCCTGCTGTTCCGCCTCTTCGGGGGTTATGTTTTGGATAGCAGCAGTTCCCACAACCTCAAACCATCCATTTCCCAGATCCTTTATTACTTCTTTGTCGGTTTTATGGATGGATATGACTTCAGGTTTTAAGGGGTGCATCTGTGACTTGTAAGAGGAGCATGTATTGAAAAAATGTAAGAGTAATATAAATAAGAAGGCGATTACTTTATTCATTATCGACTGCTTTTAATGTAAGATCAACAAAAGATTTTGATGTTTATATGATATCGATTTTACGAGCCAAAAAAAGACTTTGATAGCAGTATAACCTCTGAAAAACCACAGCGGGTTTTGGGTCAAGTTTAGCGATTATGTGCTCTAATTCAGGAACGGTATTCCCAGGTCTCTGCAGATCTTTCGGGCAAGGTGATTCTTGATCTCGCTATGCCTCGGAACAGATGAACGCTTGTTCTGTTCTGGATTGAGCCACCATGAATGGCTCCCACCTTCACGAATGAATTCGCAGCCATGCTCGCGAAGATGCTTGAGTAGGGCTGTCTTTTTCATACAGTAAGGGTTTCTTCGGTATAGTCAGGAGCGGCAGCTTTGATGGCATCTTCTCTGTTGAATTCTAGGGCCTCTTTTAAGGTAGTTCGCAAGCTATCAAGAAGATTTTCTTTCGTCCGTTCCTGACAATTTACCCCTGGGACTTCCTCAATCCATCCAATCCACCAGTCACCGTCCTGCTTTGTTACTGCTGTATAAGTATTTGCCATTATATTCCCCTTTCACGGTCGAGATTCATTATGTAAGATTATGACGATATCTGTTTTACATATAACTTTTATTTATACTCTACTAATACCCTTTGCTTATTGATCCCCTGGAGCTCCGGTGTCTGTATCCTCCCACCATGGAGTCGCTTCGCCCAGTAGGGGACGCCCTCGGCCCTGTCGGAGACGAACTCGTAGATCTCCGCAAATGTCAGCCTGTCATCCTTATTCTTATCCGCCGATCCTCCCAGCGCTTTCAGGAAAAAATAGGTGAACAGGCTATGTCTTTTTTCCTCATACCAACTGCTGATCTGATCTCCTTTGGAGCTTGCTAAAACGATTGTATCCTCTCTTGCAATAGCGGGATTATGTACCACAATGCCCACGGGGCTGGCGTTTTGGATGAGCAATTTTCCCGGGCTTGAGCCACCGGAAAAACAGGCATCAATCACCACCGTGATATTCCTGGCTTCGAGCTTCGCCAGGTTCTCGTAGAAGGTGTCCAGGGAATAGCCATTGAGCGCTACTTTAGCAGGATCGCAGTCAACGGGCACGAAATAGCCTTTTCTCGTATTGGGATCCGGAGCGCCATGGCCGCTATAGAAGATAAAGAGATCCGATCGCCCCGGTTTTATGTAATCGTGAACCAGGCCACGGTAATTGCCGGCAATACCGAGCAGTGCCTCTAATCTCGCCTTGGTCGCATCGGTCTCAAAGAGGATATTGCCCTCTCTGTAGCCGAGGGTTTTCATCAAATATTGCTTCATCACCTCTGCATCACGGCTGGCAAACTTCACTGAAGGCACGTCTTTATGCTGATAGTTACGATTCCCAATGACGAGTGCAATGGCATCGGGGTTTCTCATCCCTGTTTCCGG
>QMLW01000384.1 GCA_003646935.1 Deltaproteobacteria bacterium | reverse complement strand
GATAGATCCCAGGCCGAGACCCGCCGATACGGCGATCGCGAGAAAAAATAGACATTTCTTTTTCATAGTATTCCCCCTTTTTTTCTTTAAGGTTTGCTACCTTTGCGTGTGACATATATGCTGCACCTATCACCCCCTTTCTACCCCTAGTAGGCGAACGGATAGAGCCTGTAGGAGGCCTTGAAGATTTCCCATCGGTGCGCCAGTCCTCTTGGTTCAAAGATCAGGAATATAATCACCGCCAGACCGAAGGCAATCAGGCCAAGAGCGGCTGCCGGGGAAGTACCGAGCCACGGCAAAAGCTTAGCGAGCGCCGGAGATGTGAACATGACGACCTCATTGAGAATGCGGATAAACAGCACGCCGAAGAAGACGCCGGGAATGCTGCCCATACCTCCAATTATCAGCATGCCCACATATTCGAGGGCATGGAGAAGGGTAAACTGTTCGGTGTTGACCACGGTGATCAGGTGTGCCCAGAGGGAGCCGGCAACGCCCGCGTAGAAACACGCGATGAAGAAGGCGAGCAGCTTGTAGACATAGAGATTCACTCCCATGACCTCGCCGGCGAGATCGTTGTCGCGAATCGCCACGAAGGCCCTGCCAACCTTGGTCCTCATCAGGTTCCTTGCGGCGTAAGTCATAATAACCATGACGGTCATGATGATGTAGTACATCCTCTCATCGGTGTCGAACTCGAAGCCTCCCAAACTCGGGTAGGGGGGGTAGAGCCCCTTAAATGAGCCGGTTATCTCCAAGTGGAGGATGAGCCAGATAACCACGAAGTGGATAGCGATGGTCGCCATGGCCAGGTACATGCCCTTTATCCTCAAGGAAGGCGCACCGCCGATGATGCCGATTGCTCCCGCCATAATACCGGACAGAGGCAGGGCAATCCAAAAGGAGAGCCCGAAATGGATGGTGAGTATTGAAGAGGTGTAAGCGCCGATGGCCATGAATGCGGCCTGTCCAAAGGAGATCTGCCCGCAGTAGCCGCTGACGATCTGTAGCCCCAGCACCACAATTACGCTAATCGCCAATAGATTCATAAAGCTCGTGAGGTAATAGGAGCCGAACAGCGGAAAGAGGTACAGCACGATGAGGGCAATGATCAGGATGGTCCAGTGCTGCCAGGTCCTTACGATGGCGATATCCTGGGCATAGTTCTTATCGAATACACCACATGGTCTCATCTCTCAGATCCTTTCTATCCTGGCCAGCCCAAACAGACCGTATGGCCTGATAAGCAGTACCAAAAGAAGAACTACATAGGCGGTCACATCCTTAACGCCGCCGCCCACCAGAGGATCAAGGTACCCGGCACCCACGTTTTCCAAGACACCCAGGAGAAGCCCGGCTACGAACGCCCCGAGCAGGGAATCGAGGCCGCCGCAGATCGCAACGATAAGCCCATTGATCCCGATGTAGGGAAGCATATAGTACACATCCATTACATTCGCCGTGGCGATTCCCCCTACCGCAGCCACGAGCGCGGAGAGTATCCAGATGTAGGAGAATATGTCCCTCACGCTCACCCCTACGCTCTGGGCAAGCCTGTGATCCTCGGCCGTTGCCCTCATACCGAGCCCCACCTTGGTGAGCTTAAAGACCAGGGAGAGGGCAATGAACAAGAGAACCGCCGCAGAGAAGCTTATGAGCTGATTTATGGGAATGGAGAGCCCGTACATGGTGAGGTTACCGGCAGGCAGAAAAGCGGGCAGCGACCGGGATCCGCCCTTCAGATAGAGCACGAAGACACCCTCCAGCACGATAAAGATGGCAAAGGTCATCAAGAAGGCGGCGAACAACGGATGTCCGATAAGCGGCCGGAGAGCCAGCCTTTCGATGAGAAGCCCTATCAGGGCAGTGAGGACAAAGGCGGGCACCAGGCTTATCCAAAAAGGTAGGCCTAAACCGCCGAAAAACAACCAAAAAAACAGCGCTCCAAAAGCAACGAGTTGCCCATGGGCAAGGCTTACCACATGGGTGGATTTGTACACCAGCACGATGGAAGCCCCCACGAGTGCATAGAGGCTCCCCACCATGAGGCCAGTTATCGCCTGTTGGAGAAATCCGATCACCTCTCCTCCTGTAGTTCATTGATGAAGATTGCGGTTTCTATCTTTCCCTTCCTTCCATCCCTGTAGGTCACGCTTGCCTCCACCCGGTATTCCTCTTTGTCGCCGTAGAGCATGTCGATAAGCTCGCGGTACCGATCCTCAACAAAGGTCCTCCTTAGTTTCCTGGTTCTGGTGAGCTCGTCCTCGTCGGCGTCGAATTCCTTGTGGAGGTTGACGAATTTTCGTATCCTCGTCCACTCGGGCAGGGTTTGATTGACCTTGACGATCTCCCTGGTAATCAGGTTCACTACCTCTTTTTTCTGTGAGAGATCGGTAAAGGTAGTATAGGCTATGTGAAGGTTTTCGGCGAACCTACCCACGTTATCCAGATCGATGTTGATGATACAGGTGACATAATCCCTGTCCGGGCCGCCGATGACCAGTGCATCCTTGATATAGGGGCTGAATCTGAGCCTTATCTCCGTGTACTGGGGCGAGAACTTCTTTCCTCCGGCAAGCTCTTTGAGGTCATCCATTCTATCGATCACGATGAGGTGGCCGTCATCGGTGAGGTGCCCGAAGTCGCCGGTATAAAACCATCCGTCTTCGATTTTTCCCTCCGTAGCCTCCTGGTCCTTGTAGTAGCCTGAGTAGGGGTACCTATTCCTGATGAGTATCTCTCCCTCATCTGAGAGCTTGATCTCAACCCATGGAACAGGCGGGCCTGATGTCTCAGGCCTGATATCCCCTTCCCTGGGCATGGTCATCACGCCCTGTTCGGTACTGCCGTAGAAGAGG
>QMLW01000383.1 GCA_003646935.1 Deltaproteobacteria bacterium | reverse complement strand
GGGGAACTATGGGAGTGGTTCTCGGCCTCGAGCCTACCACCGCTTACTCCTTGCTCGGCTTAGCCTTGGGCTCGCCGACCCGGAACCGTATCCCCTGTATCGCTTCCCTCTGAAGCGCACGATTGACCAACTCCTTGATCTCATGAGCCCTGAACTCCAGCTCCTGGAGCCATACGCTGTCGGAAACCTTGACCACCAAGACACCCTTTTTAATCGACGCGGGCCTGGCATGTTTCGCGACCTTCTTTCCAACAATCCCGTCCCAGAGCCTCCAGAGCTTCATATCCTCAAAGTCTATGGGGTAATGAGGTGAAGCAAAAAGGGCGTCAATCACCTCTCCTATGTGGGCCAGCCCCCCCTGACGTTTCCTGTAAAACGGCCGCGGGCCTTTGTTCATTTCCTTACCCATAATCCCAAGGACAACGAGTATGTCACTTTACGTCGTAGCTGTCCCTAATTTTATTCCTTGACGCAACTTTTTTTTTCTACTAGCATTTTATTATTACAATACAGGAGGTTGCAAACAATGCCATGGGATTGGGATGAGCTCAAGAAGAAACAGCGCAGCAAGGGTGGCGGTCCTCCGCCTCAGATGGATGAGGTCTTTACCAAGTTTAAAGGCCTGCGGGGGAAATTTCCCGGGCTCTGGATCATCATTGTGATCGTGGTGATCATTATTTTGGCATCCTCGTCATTTTACACTATCGGCGTGAATGAGGTCGGCGTGGTGCAGCGGTTCGGCAGATACGTGAGGACCACCTCGCCGGGGCTGAACTTCAAGCTTCCCTGGGGAATCGAGAAGGTCACCAAGGTACCGGTACGGCTTATCAAAAAAGAAGAATTCGGTCTCAGGACTATCCGGGCGGACGTGCGCACCCAGTATGCCAGGGCCGGCGCTTTTCTCAATGAAGCCCTCATGCTCACCGGGGATCTCAACGTGGCGGTGGTTCCCTGGATCGTCCAGTATCGAATCAAGGATCCCTATAACTACCTGTTCAAGGTGCAGAATGTCAACGGCACCTTGCGGGATTTGGCCGAGGCTACCATGCGATTGGTGGTGGGAGACAGGAGCATCAACGAGGTCATCAGTAAACGGCAGGAAATCGCCGACCAGGCGAAAGTGTTCCTCCAGAAGGAACTTGATGAGGCGGAAACCGGCCTGTATGTGGTCACCATCGAGATGAAGAAGACCAACGTGCCCGAGCCGGTTCAGCCCTCCTTCAATGAGGTGAACCAGGCGGTGCAGGAAAAGGAGCGGATGATCTACCAGGCCCGGGAGGACTACAACAAGGCCATCCCCGCAGCCAGAGGCGATGCCGAGAAGACTATCAAGTCCGCGGAAGGCTACGCCCTTGACAGAGTCAACCGGGCCAAGGGCGACGCGTCCCGGTTTCTCGCGCTCTATGCCGAGTATACAAAGGCACGGGATGTAACGAGACGACGGCTCTATTTAGAGACCATCAAGGATATCATCCCGAGACTGGGCAATAAGTATATCATCGATGAGGAGCAGAAGAACGTCCTTCCGTTGCTCAACCTGATGACGGGGAAGGAGGCTGAGAAATGAGAAAAGGGGTAATCTACGGCGTGATCATCGTTGTAATCCTGTTCCTACTCGGGGCCGTCTACGTGGTGGATGAAACCGAACAGGTGGTGATCACCCAATTCGGCAAGGCAATCGGGGATCCCAAAACCGATCCCGGCTTGTATTTTAAGCTGCCCGTTATTCAACGGGCGACCTATTTTCCGAAAAATCTCCTCGAATGGGACGGCGATCCCGGCCAGATCCCCACCCTGGATAAGACCTTTATATGGGTGGACACCTTTGCCCGGTGGAAGATCATTGACCCCCTAAAGTTCTTCGAGACGGTCAACAATGTGTACGCCGGCCTCGGCAGGCTTGACGACATCATCGATCCGGCGGTGAGGAACTTCGTGACCTCGTATCCCCTGATCGAAACCGTGAGGATGACTAACAGGGAATTGGGCACCCTCGAAGAGGAGTTGGACAAGGTGCCGGAGATAAGCCCTCTGGGGGAGGTCAAGGTCGGCAGGGCAACAATTACCAAGGGCATCATGGAACAGGCCCAGCCAAAGGTCGCAAAATTCGGCATCGAGCTGGTGGATGTAAAGATAAAGCGGCTCAATTACGTAGAAGAGGTGCAAAGAACGGTCTACGAAAGGATGATTGCGGAGAGAAGGCAGATCGCGGAGAAATTTCGATCCGAGGGCAAGGGAGAGGCAAGGAAGATAGAGGGCGACAAGGAGAGAGATCTCAAGAAAATCTCATCCGAGGCATACCGAAAGGCCCAGGAGATCAAGGGAAAGGCGGATGCCGAGGCAACCAAGATCTATGCCCAGGCCTACGGGGCAGATACCGATTTTTACGCCTTCGTAAAGACGCTGGATATCTACAAGAAAACCCTGGACAAGGATAGTACGCTGGTACTCTCGACCGACTCCGAATTCTTTAAATATATGAAAGGCTACATGGGAGAGAGGTAGCAAGGGGCTGGAAATGGTAAGAACGGAGATATCGCTTTTTCTGAAAAATGTACCGGGAGAATTGGGAAAGCTTTCCACAATCTTATTCAAGGCGGGAATCAATATCGATGCCCTTACCATCCAGGATGCCTCGCAATATGTACAGGAGCTTTTCAGGGCACGGGGAAAATCGCTCAAGAGGATTGCCCCTGCTGCCAGTTATGGATCCATGAGAAAGGATTCAGCGGAGTATGCCCTCATCAGGCTCCTGGTAGATCAGACCGACAAGGCCGTTGATCTCCTGGCCAAGGGCGAGTATATCTTCGACGTGATGCCGGTGATTGCCCTGGTGATCGACAACGAACCCGGCACCCTCGCCGCCATGGCGGAGAAGTTCGGC
>QMLW01000382.1 GCA_003646935.1 Deltaproteobacteria bacterium | reverse complement strand
TCGACAATTCGGCTCAAAATCTCTTTTCTCTCCTTATCCAATTCTCTTTTCTTTTCTTGATAGTCTCTTTCAGAAATCCTTACACCGTGTTTTTCTAAAAAAGCCAATCTTTCCTCAAGCCCTTTTATTGTTTCTTCAATGCCCTTAATCCTCTCATCAACATGGACCTTCCTGCCAAAGGCCTTTCCAATTCCGTATTTCAGTGCAAAGAAGGGTTCTGATACGTTACGTCCCACTGTCTCGGTGAATTTTTGGACCTCGTCTATTACGGCGGTACTGCTCCTGCTTATGATGCTCCATGAAACAAGACCCACGTACTCAAGGGCTGCATGCGAACGCTTTATCGCCTCATGGAAGGTATCCGATCCGTTCTGTTTAGGGTTCATTGATCTTGCCATATCCCTCCTCCCTCGTTTCCATGCTGGATAAGTTGTTGGTTGTTTGCCTACATTCTTAAACAGCAATCCCTGTGGACCTTCCTAGTGCCTGCCGTGTCTCCGTCTGCGTCTCCATCCAAAGCCCCATCCTCCACCCCGCCCTTTACCATATCCTCTTGCCGGTTCAATGGCCGTAAGTGTTCACAGGTTCAGCGTTCACCCATGCCCGACGCCCGCCTGCCGTACTGCGGGCTGGCCCGCCAGACTTATGGCGGGCAGGGATGGCAGGCGGGTTTAGGGTTAACTTTCTTTCGTTGGCCTCGCTCGTAGGCCAAAAGTTTCTTAACCTTGAACCCTGAACCTCTGAACCCGTGAACAGTTAAAAAATAACATTCAGGATGCCACCAACTGAGAGAGCAGATATAAGCATAATCAAGATGGCCTTCGACATATCCTTTACCCCGAGTTCCTTAAATAGGATGGCGAAGGTTCCTACACATGGGAAATACATTGCAAGCACCACAGAGGCAACGACCAACTGACCACTGGTGAGATTTAGTGGATCTAACATACCTACTGCCACATCCTTTCTCAAGAATCCGATGATGAGGGCAGAGATTGCCTCCTGGGGCAGGCCCAAAACCCTGGTTATCAACGGTGCAAAAATTTTACCAAGAGATTCGATTATTCCTAATGAATAAAGTATATTTACGATCAATACGCCGACCAGCACCAATGGAACGGCGGTAGTAATAAATTCCCTCAGCCTCATCCCAAATTTCTTCATTAATGTTCCAAAGTATGGGATTCTATAAGGAGGTATCTCCATATATAGCTCCATGCTCTCTCCAGCAATTATACGATTAAGAAGCAGGCCCAGGAGTATCCAGACAATGAAGAGTGTGATAAAGACAGAAGCAACGTATTGCCCTCCCTTTTCACCTACCAAACCAATGACCATAGCACTTAGGGCCATACAGGGAACACAAATGGCCAGGAGGGTAGCAGCGATAAACCTCTCCCTCCTGGTCTCCAGGATTCTTGTCGCTAAGACGCCCGGGATATTACATCCTAACCCCAAGAACATGGTTATTGATGCAAATCCATGTAGACCTACCCGATGCATTATCGTATCTATTAAGACTGCGAACCTTGGTAGAAAACCAACATCCTCCAGAATGCCGAGTATCAGATAGAAGGAAATAATATAGGGCAACACCACTGCAAGGGGAACAAATAGACCTGTGGACAACAATCCAAAGGATTGCCCATAATCTATCTCACCCTCTAAAAGTTTTCCAACCAGGATGTCATGGATAAAGCCGGAGCCTCCCAGTATCTCACTCAGACGCATTAGAACTGGTGTCCATATGACATCAAATAAACCCTCTCCAACACCAACCAGCAACTCACCGATGAATCTTATTACCTTAAATATAAGGTAAATCGCTATAATCCCAATAGGGATCCCTGTCAAAGGTTTCACCGATGCCTCTCCGAGTTTCTCCAGCATCGTATGATGGCGATGAGAGAGTCTTTGACATTCACTGACTATTCGTCCCACCTCATCCCATCTTTCATGTTCTGTTCGATCCTCAATTCCGCCAATCTTTGTCTCTTCTAATCTTGAGACAAGTTCTTTGATCCCCACACCCGTAGGTGCAACCGTGGTCACAACGGGAACGGCAAGGAGTTGCTCTAATTTCTTTACATCTATATCTATCCCCATATGTTTTGTCTCATCCCACATATTGAGTACAACTATTGTCGGCATCTTTTTATCTATAATATCCATGGTGAGACGAAGATTCCTCTCCAGGTTAGTAGCATCCACGATATCTATAATAAGGTCTCCTTCCTTCATCATATCGCAGGCTACCTCCTCGGCCCTGCTGGTAGGCTCCAATGTATATGTGCCTGGCACATCTATTAGTACCGCGCGCTCACCCTTAAATTTCATATGTCCCTGTGTAAACTCAACAGTGGTCCCGGAATAGTTTGATGTAACGACATTCACACCTGTCAATCTTGAAAAAATAACACTCTTTCCAACATTGGGATTCCCCATTAAGAGTATCTTCTTCATCCTGGTAACCTTCTCCTAAACTTTCATATCCATCTTAGTGGAAGCTATCTGATTTTTTATCGTCCATCTATATTCAAAAATATCCTTTTAGACATTCCATGACCAATGGCAATCTGTAAATTATCCACAGATACCACTATTGGGCCCCTTAAGGGATGCGAAGCCAGCTTGGTTACCCTTTTTCCCTCTGTGATTCCCATTGCCTGAACATGTCTGATAAAACCATACCCTCCATGAAGCCTAACTACGATACCACTCTGTCCATTTTGCATCTGTGCCAGATCTACGACCATCTCAATTTCCCCTTTGCCTATTAGGCAGGCCAACAATGGCAATTCTTTTCTGGTTATACTGATGAATGCCTATACTCATCGAGTTTTATTCCTTCGCCTACTCCGCTTCGGTCATTGCATTTATCAAGGCTCCTTTGG
>QMLW01000381.1 GCA_003646935.1 Deltaproteobacteria bacterium | reverse complement strand
CGAATGCATTGCCCGAAATCGTACGGTGATAAAAGCCGAAGAGCCCTGAGATCGACGGAGCGCCATGAAAAATATGAATATACTCATCACAACATTCAGCTTTCCATCGTTTCAGAATGACATATTCGATGGAAAATTCATCTTCTCGGAAGCCCTTTCATATGCAGAGAATGGGGCACACGTTAGAGTTATTACACCGCATTATCGTGGTGCAAAAGAGGAGGAGAGCATTCACAGCAGGGTTACGGTATACAGGTTTCGCTATTTTTTCCCAAAATCACTCCAGGCGTTAAAGGTGCCCGGAGTCCCCCTGTATGCCCGTAAATCGGTGCTCTCAATCATACAGATTCCCTTTTTGTGCCTTTTCTTTTCCTTAACTATCCTGAAACATGCTGCATGGGCTGATATAATTCATGCCCAGTGGACACCAGCTGCGCTTTTTGCCCTGCCCGCCAAATGGTTTTTCGGAACAAAGATTGTGGTCACAGCAAGGGGCAGCGACCTAAGGCTTCTTCCCGTATGGATAAACAGATTCATTCACTATCAGGTAGATGCTGCAATAGACTGCTTTGGCCCGCAACCCCGGAATATAGACTATAAAAAGAGATTCTCCGCACGGTTCATAACCTTGCCCCTTATCGTGCATAGCGACGCTACCGGTAACGTGCCCGACGATATAAGGGCAGTGGTAGATGGAAAGCAGGATGCATTTATTATATTATACGTAGGGCGCTTTGATCAGGGAAAATTACGTTATGATAGATTGCCGTTGATTGAATTGATTTACGCCAGCAGGATCTTAAAGCAAAGGGATATGAGTTTTCATGTTTTCTACATCGGCGGCGGGGATCCATCGATAAGCAGAGAACTCGGGGAGCTCATTGATGAGTATGGTCTCCACGATTATGTGACGCTGTTGGGGGTAAGGACCAATGTGGCGGACTACATACGATATTGCCATCTGGGCGTGGGAGGTATTGCCCTCAATGCAGTCAGCCAGGAGTTTGCCGTCAACGGCAAGGCTCAGATTTTGGTACAGGGAAGGATACATGAGGGAACGCCGTGGCGCCACGCGGTCAATGCCCTGTTCATAAAACCAGGTGATCCAGAGGATATGGCGCAAAAATTGCAGTGGTCAATAGAGAATCGAGAGCGGTTGGAGAAAATAGGAAGGAATGCCAAGGAGGAGATGAACAAATACATAGTGGACAGCCACACAGGAGGCGCACTGTATCTCAGAGAATTTCAGCAGGTGATAGAGGGCTCCTGAACGCCTTGAGAACGATGAAGCAATCTAAACGATCTCGCTGACCGGCGTCAGGTGAATCACGTTTTCATTCACGTCTGAGAGATCATGGAAATACAGAAGGTTCGGAGGACAATGTTCGATGGATATCAGGGGTAAGAGAATTCTTGTCATAGGCGGTGCCGGGCTAATCGGCTCCCATGTAGTAGAGGAATTGCTGAAAGAGGATGTGGGGGAGGTCATAGTCTATGACAATTTTTCCAGGGGAACCCATGAGAACCTGGAGCAGGCCCTCAAAGACCCTCGTTGCCGCATATTTGAAATCGGAGGGGATATTCTCCAGGCGGATATACTTAACGATGCTGTGAACGGTGTGGATGGGGTAGTGCACCTCGCTGCCCTGTGGCTCCTGCAGTGCTATGAATACCCGAGGGCGGCCTTTGAGGTGAATGTTGGTGGCACCTTTAATGTGCTGGAGGCCTGCGTTTCCCGAGGCGTGAAGACCCTGGTATACTCATCTTCGGCCTCGGTGTATGGGAATGCCGTGGAAGAACCTATGACCGAGCAGCATCCCTATAATAATTGGACGTTCTATGGCGCTACCAAGATAGCCGGGGAGCATATGTTTAGGGCCTATCACAGACGATATGGCCTTAATGGGGTGATCCTGCGGTACATGAACGTCTACGGACCCCGGCAGGATTATAAGGGTACGTATACCGCGGTGATTATGAAGATTCTCGACAGGATCGATAAGGGGCTCCCTCCCGTGGTGTATGGGGACGGCAGCCAGGCCTACGACTTCATCTATGTGGGGGATACGGCTCGTGCCAATGTATGTGCCCTGAAGAGCGATGTCTCCTTTGGCATCTATAACGTGGGCCGGGGCATAAAGACTACAATCAAGGAGTTAACCGAGTTGATATTGAAGATCACCGGTTCGGATGCAGCCATTCAATACGAGCCGGGCGGACAGAGTTTCGTGACGAATCGGGTGGGAGATCCAGCGGCAGCCGAACGGGACTTGGGGTTTCTGTGGACCGTGGATCTGGAGGACGGCCTTGAGCGCCTTGTCGAGTGGCGCATGGCACATATCGATAAGATAGAGGAGCGCAGGGAATTCCATGAGTAGGATACCGCTCATTAGGCCCTACATCACCGAAGAGGTAAAAGCCAAGGTGTGCGAGGTCCTTGACACCGGATACCTTACCGAAGGTCGTGTGGCTCAGGAGCTGAGGGAATCCATCAAGGAATATGTGGGCTGCGACTATAGCCTTGCCTCGTGCAATTGCACCGTTGGGCTGGAAATGGGCCTCAGGGCCTTGGGGATCGGCCCTGGGGACGAGGTCATTGTGCCGGACTTCACCTATCCGGCCACGGCGGATGTTGTTCGAATAGTCGGCGCTACTGTGGTGATCGTCGATATTGATGCGGAAACCGGGTTGATCGATTATGGCGCAGTTGAGCAGGCCATAACGCCGTATACAAAGGTAGTGATACCCGTTTCCTTGTTCGGAAATCCCTTGGACTACGATAGGCTCAATACAATAAAGGACAAATATGGCATCTCCATGCTTGAGGATGCTGCCTGTTCCCTCGGGGCTCGATATGATGGCGTGTGCGTGGGAAACCTGGCCGATATCTCTGTAT
>QMLW01000380.1 GCA_003646935.1 Deltaproteobacteria bacterium | reverse complement strand
CGCTCCAGCTGTTCGGTGGGGAACCCCTCCTCCAAGATAAATGAAGCGGCAATTCCCAAAGGCGCGGCACCTACCATGGCGAGGTCGTTGACCGTTCCGCAGAGCGCGAGCCTTCCGATGTCGCCCCCCGGAAAGAACAGGGGCTTTACCACATAGGAATCGGTGGTGAGCGCGAGCTTGGTACCCGAGGCGGCGAGCAGGGCACTGTCATCGAGCGATGAGAGAATGGGATTGCCAAGGAAGGGCAGGAATAGCTGGGCGATGAGCTCGTGGCTAAGGTGGCCTCCCGCCCCGTGGGCGAGCAGGATAGCGGTGTTTTTCATCTCATTCCTCCGTACCTGTGAAAGGCGGCGCAGCTCCCTTCTGAGGATACCATGCAGGGTCCGACCGGATGCATCGGGGTGCACCGCACCCCGAAAAGGGGACATTCCGGAGGGCGTATGAGTCCCTGGAGGACCTCCCCGCACCTGCAGCCCGGGGGCTCTTCCACCTCCTCATAGGGAATATCAAAGGCCTCTGCCGCATCCATCTCCCCGAACTCCTTCCTCAACGCGAGTCCACTGTCGCTTATTATCCCGAGCCCACGCCAGCGGGCATCAACCGGTATAAAGATCTCATCCATGACCCTGAGTGCGCGGGGATTACCCTCCGCTCTCACCGCCCTTCGATATTGTATCTCAATTTCAGCCCTGCCTTCATTTCTCTGACGCAGCAGCATGGACAAGCCCTCCAGGATATCGAGGGGCTCGAATCCGGTGATCACCCCCCGTGAGGAAAACTCCCTGGGGAGAAATGAGTAAGGCTCAGCTCCGATAATCACGCTCACATGCCCCGGCAACAAGAACCCGTCGAGTGCCAGCTTTCCCGAGGAGAGCAGAACCCTGAGTGCAGGTGGAATGAGCCTCAATGATGAAAGAACGAAGAGATTGCCGATCCCGCTCTTTTGCGCCTCACGAACCGCTGCTGCGATAGCGGGCGAGGTAGTCTCAAAGCCCACCGCGAAGAACACCACCTTTTTGCCCGGCTCGCCTCGAGCGATTTCCACGGTATCCAAGGGGGAGGTGATAACCCTCACATCACTGCCCTCAGCGCGTGCCATGCTCAGCGACGAGGTGCTTCCGGGCACCCTCATGAGATCCCCGAAGGTGAGCAGCACCACATCCTGCCGATGGGCCAAGCGAACGGCCCTGTCAATCTCACCGATCGGGGTCACGCACACCGGGCAGCCGGGACCCGAGATGAGCTCAATATGCTCCGGCAGAAGCGAGCGGATGCCAGAGCGAAAGATCGAAACGGTGTGGGTGCCGCACACCTCCATCGCCTGAAATCCTCCATCGACCAACCCTGCGATCTCCTCTACTACTGAGGCGACCCTTCTCTCATCGCTCTGGATCTCACTCATCCCAACTCCTTTCCATCTCCCTGAAAAGCTCCAGAGTCTCGAGGGCCTCTCTCTCATCGAGCCGCTGGATAGCAAAGCCCACGTGGACCAACACGTAGTCCCCCTCGTGGACCTCAGGGCACAAAAGCAGGCTTACTTCACGGGCCACCCCGGAGAAGTCCACCTCCGCGAGATCGCCTGTGATCGCGACTATCTTGCCGGGAATACCTAAACACATAGATCCTCCCAATATATGCCGTAGAGGGCCTGCCCTAGGGAGATCCCCCCATCGTTTGGGGGGACCGCCTGATGGGTGAGGACGAGGAAACCCTGCTCCTCGAGCAACGATACCGTTCTTGAGGTTAACAGTGCGTTCTGAAAGACACCGCCGCTCAAGACCACCTCGTTGATTCCCACCTCGCCCCGCAATCTGCTGAGCACCTCACGGATCATCCGTGCCACGGTGGAGTGGAACCTTGAGGAGATGCGGGACGTAGGCACCTTCCCCTGCAGTTCCTCCACTATGGCAGTTATGGCTGGATCGGGATCGAGCACGTAGCTTCCCTCCTGTGTGTCGATCTCAAAGGGGTAAGCTCCCACCTCCTCCCCATCTGCGATCTGCTCGAGCTCCACCGCTGCCTGTCCCTCGTAGTTAACCAGCCCCCGCACCCCGAGAATTGCGCTCACCGCGTCGAAGAGCCTTCCTGCACTGGAGCAGGGAGGACAGTTGATCTCGGCTTTCATCGCTTCCTCTAGCCGGGACCATTTCTCGTGGTCGAGCCTCTCGGTAAAGGGGATCCCGAGGGTCTCGAGGTTCCCGTATGTCCGCGAGAGATAGGCTGCCGCCAACCGCCACGGCTCCTTGACCGCCCTATCACCCCCGGGAAGCGGTATGTACCTGAGATGGCCACACCGTCGGTAGGTATGCACGTCTAGTTCGAGAAACTCCCCGCCCCACACCGTGCCGTCTTCGCCATAGCCGGTGCCGTCCATTACCACCGCGAGTGTTCGTCCGGTCCTCCCGTGCTCCGCCATACAGCTCAAGGCGTGGGCCGCGTGGTGCTGAATCCCCACTGAAGGCAGCCGCAGCCTCTTTGCATAGCGGGTGGCGAGGTACTCCGGGTGGAGGTCATAGACCACCAGCTCAGG
The DNA here is from genome assembly GCA_003646935.1 of Deltaproteobacteria bacterium. GTDB lineage: Bacteria > Desulfobacterota > DSM-4660 > Desulfatiglandales > B25-G16 > B25-G16. Next base: position 374 of record QMLW01000380.1, on the reverse strand, counting down.
TGTGACCTGGAAGAGCCTGGTGAGGAGCTCTATCCCCTGCTCGAATGAGCTCAGGGTCTCGGTGTTCTCCATATCGCCGATGTGGTGGCTCACAAAGGCGACATCTCCCCTGGTGAGGCAAAAGGTGTTCTTGATCTCGGCTCCGCACGCGAGCACGCTCCTGCCCTTTTTTGGGAGCTTTATGGGGGCGGGCGCATAGCCCCGGGATCTCCTGAGCAAGGTAAGCGTGTCTTCGCGGGGTTGGATAACGGAATCATCGCAGCGGGTGTGGATCGTGCGGTTGTGGATGAGGAAATACTCAGCGATTCCCGCAAGCCGGGTTATGGCCTCCTCGGTGTTGAAGGTGATGGGCTCATCGCTCACGTTCCCACTGG
>QMLW01000379.1 GCA_003646935.1 Deltaproteobacteria bacterium | reverse complement strand
CTTTAGGGCCTTTCTCATGCTCTCCCCCTAACTGAGATTTACCCAAATCGTTTCAAGCTATAAAATCGTTTCACGATTTTATGTTGACTTTCATCACCTCTCGCTCTAAAAAGGCCTAGGTGCAGGCCATACAAGGCAGCACAATCGGGAGGCGTCGTTCTATGTCGGAGATACCCGGAAAGATACGCATAGGTGAATCTGAGAAGCATTTTGGTCTCATTGCGATAGAAAAGGGGTATATCACGCCCCATGATCTCATCGAAGCGCTGAAGGAGCAGGTCGAAGAGGATCTCGGGAAGGGAAGCCACAGGCTCATCGGAGAGATACTGGCCGGCCAAGGAAAGATGACCGACGAACAGGTCGAGGATGTGCTGACGGCCCTTTCCGAACAAAAATAGGATCGCGGCACTCCTGCTCCGAGCCATATTCCACTGCCGAGCGTAAGATTCGTTCCCTTGAGGCCTCGTCCGCTAAATACGGCTATGATCCCTGCCACAGCAAATTCCTCATCCTAGTTTCATTCCATGAGGTCTCGTCATTCTTACATGACCGAGCGGATAATGGGCATATGCCCGCTACGCTCTTCTGAGGCGCAATATTGCCACATCCGGCGGGCAGGCTAATCTGATGGGGACAAAGAAGGTTCCTATCCCCTTGGTGATAAAGGTCCAGCGCCGATCCGTTTCTTTTATGAGGCCCGAACATCCCCTGTATTTCATGGAGCAGGGCACCCAGGGTGCCCAATTGATAAAGGGCACCCTAATCTGGCCTCCATGGGTATGCCCGGATATCACCAGCCTCACGAGCCTATCCCCCCGGAGCTGGATGTTCACATCGGGATTATGGGAAAGCATGACTACCACTGATTCCGGTTTGATAGTTCTCAGTGCCCTGAGGGCATCCGACGGCCCCTCCCAATAATCATCGACCCCAACAACAGCGAGGCCGTTATCCAATGCAAGGCCCTGATTGTCGAGGATTACGACCGGAAGCATCGACAACTTTTCCCGAACCAGATCGGCATCCGTCCAGTGGTCATGATTGCCTAATACCGCATAGGTTCCAAGCGGGCCCTTCAATGAGCCCAGTGCATCAAATACATAGGAGCCTTTCTCCACATTCTTAGGGCTATGGCTGTACGCGCCATCCACGTAGTCCCCTAACAGCGCTATGAGATCGGGGCTCTCCTCGCGCACCATCCGCACGGCGCGGTCTATCTCTTCCTTTGTGGTAAAGGCCCCGGCGTGAAAATCTGACAAGACGCCCACCTTAAGCCCATCGAGTTCTTTGGGTAAATCTACCAGAGGTATGTCCGCATGAACCCTCTCAAGCTTTTTAGAAGAAACGTACCCCACCCCTCCTGTTATTGCTATGCCGGAGAACAGAAGGGCACGAATCCACGCACGCCTGGTAAGCTTAGGGATCATTTTTCAAAGGCGTCGAGAAGCTCATAGGGAAGTGGCTCAAAAAAGGCCGGCGGAACCTCGAACTTCCCAAGGGCTGAGCCAGGTGTGCGCCTTGAAGATGTTGACTTTATGGGAACCAGACGTGCCACAGGTTCACCGTAACGGGCTATCACTATCTCTTCTCCGGAAGCAATAAGCCGCGATAACTGAGTCTTTGCCTCATGGATGCTTACCTGCCGCATAGTGGTAACTCGATCTTTTACGATAAACTTCGTTTAGTCCATATATAATTATTTTCAATATAAGACTTTTCCCTTAATCGCCTGTAAGGACTCAACAACAGGTTCCGTCCATTCAAGCTTCATTCCGAGCTGAACCTTTTCTTGACTTCTTCGTGAGTGATGAACTGGCCCTCATCGGCTGCCTTTAGCCCCTCCTCGATTTTCTGCCGGGCATGGATCTCATACATAACATCGTCCCATGTTACCTTACTGATAATTTTTATCACCTCTCATCTTCCTTTTCAAATTAATAGTATCCAGCGGACTTTTGATTCTGCCAATGTCTTTAGTGCTCACATGAATGTAAATCTCTAAGTTATTTCAGGTCTCTCTAAAACCAGCAGCAGTTCGGCCTTATTCTCATATAGACGCTTTAGTGTCAGCTAAACCAAAAACCTTAGATATATCTGACATACGCGATTGCCTGCCGCCTATTATTCTGATGCTATAAAATGGGGGAAGATATTATGGGTGAAGAATAGCCTCTCAGTCTGTACTGCAAATGCTGAGCCTTGAACTTTGTTGACTGATCCGTTAAAACGTGCTCTTATCACTTTCGGCTGCTGTTTATGGACTTTAATAGCGTTTATGGCTTGAAGGCAATAAGGACTGAGATGAAAGGCGAGCATTTCAGGGGAATATTCCCCTATCTGGTGACGCCGATCAACGAAAAGGGGCATCTCAAGGAAGAGGCCCTTGGCAACCTCGTGGATCACCTGATCAGCAAGGGCGTACACGGACTCACGCCCCTGGGAAGTACAGGAGAAGGCCCATACCTTCCCTGGGAACTAAAAAAAAGGGTGATAGAGGTGGTAGTCGAGACTGCTGCCGGACGTGTCCCCATTATTGCTGGTGTTAATGAAATCACAACCAATGGCGCGATAAAACAGGCAGTTGAAACGGAGGCCCTTGGTGTGGATGGCATACTCGTGGTGCTCCCGAGCTATTTTCCGGTACATGGCGACCAGGTAGTTGCTCATTTCCGCAGCGTTGCCCGGGCGGTCTCATGCCCGATCGTACTCTACACGAACCCTCTATTCGCAGGGTGGGATTTTACCATTGAGGCCTTGCGGCAGCTTGCAGAAGAGCGAAATATCAGGTACCTCAAGGATGCATCCGGCGATATCGGAAAGCTCATGTCCGTCATCACCACCCTGGGAGATCGGTTCAAGGTCTTCAGCGCCACCGCCCACGTGCCGGTTTTTGTATTCATGCTGGGG
>QMLW01000378.1 GCA_003646935.1 Deltaproteobacteria bacterium | reverse complement strand
TAACGGCGCCAAGAGCCTCTTTCTGCAACAAATACGATCAGCCATGTGCGTGCCGCTCTGGCGAAAGGAAAAGATCATCGGCGTCATTCAGCTCGATAGTATCCGGCTTGATAATCAATTTGTACAGGATGACCTCGAGCTATTGAAGGCAATTGGGAGCCAAATGGCCATGGTAATCGAGCAGGCGAGCCTTAATGAGCAGATCAAGGAAGAAGAGATGATGAGGAGCCGGCTGGAGAGATTTCACTCTCCCCAGGTGATAGAAATGATCCTCAGGGGGGGGCAGGAGACCAAGGACAATGTGATGGAGGCCAACGAGGTAACCGCTACCATGCTGTTTACCGATATAGTAGGGTTCACCAGACTCGCTGAGCAGATCTCCCCACGAGAGACGAATATCATCCTGAATCGGTATTTCTCGGCAATGACTGATGTGGTCTTCAGTTACGATGGCACGCTCGATAAGTACATTGGTGACGGGTTAATGGCCGTATTTGGCGCTCCCATGGAGAGGGACGATGATGCTGAGAGGGCCATACTCGCGGCCAAGGATATGAGGGAGAAACTCACCGCAATGATGACGGAGAAGGGTAGCTCGTCAAGCACATTCGATATTCGCATCGGCATAAATACGGGGCGCGTGGTAGCTGGCAATATCGGTTCTCCCCGAAGAATGGACTACACCGTGATTGGAGACCCGGTGAATATTGCGGCACGACTGGAATCGATAGCGGAACCGAACCAGATCCTCATTGGCGAAGAGACCTACAAGACCGTGAAGGGCAAATTCGAGATACGGGAGATTGGGCGGAAAAGGGTGAAGGGAAAGAGCGAGGAGATAATGGTGTACGAAGTGCTGTAACGGGTGCTTGGGTTACACGAACTCCTCACTTTCCATCCTTCTTTCGAATATAGGTGGCGAGGTTCTTCCGCAAAAGGGCGTATTCATCGGTCATGCTTTTAAGCCTCTCCTTGGCCTCCAGGGATTCCTTTTCCAGCTGCCTCATTCTCGCAGCGAGACTCGTAATATCCGTATTCATCACTGCGCATTCCCTTGACTTCCCACCAACAGATTGGCTGGGGTATGCATTGGCCAACACGTTTACCGTTTCTCCAGATGAGGAATAGTATTTCCACTCCTTACCGCTAAACGATTCCCCTTTAAATACCCTCACTATCGCTTCCTTAAAGGGCTCTCGGGTGGATTTTGAGACAAACCGAAAAGGGCTTTCCCCGATCATCTTTGAGGAGGGATAACCGAAGGTCTCCTCACAGGCCTTATTCCAGAAGCTTATCTTGCCCTTGGCGTCCACCTTAAAGATGGGGCACAGCTCCGGCGCGAGATCCCCTCCGCTGCTTTCAGGCTCCCTGTGTGTCTGCCCTTCTTGGCGATTGCTCACATCCTGTATGGTCTCTATAGCACCCTTGATCGAACCGTTTACGTCATAGATTGGCGCAACAGTAATAACCGCGTCGATGCCGTCCTTAATGGAAGGAAGGGGAATTCCCAACTCAAAAAACCCGCTGTCCGTCCTGGATATTACGGATTCGGAGAACCGTTTTGTGATGGAATCGGGATCCTCTATTATTATGTCGGCCAGACTCCACTGACTGTCTATCCACAGGGCACTGGGTACCTTCTTTCCTATCACATTCTCGGCCGAAACACCGGTCATCCTCTGACACGCCCGGTTCCACTGTATCACGCGGTGCGCTCCATCCACCACGAAGGTGGGAAAGGGGAATCTCTCTAGAATGGTATCAATGTATCTCTTTGACTCAATAAGGCCTCGTGATTTTTCCTGCTCCTTTTCAACAGCGCTCGCCCTTTCCCTCTCATACAAGAATGCAATCAAAAGGATAATTAAAAGGCCCGCTAAATAGGCCCCCAAGGAATATACAGGAGAAATGTCCGCTGGTATGAGGTTCGGAAATTCAAAGCCCCGCCTGAAAAGATACACGGCTACACCCGTTTCGAGAAATATAACAGAACCCCATATGGTCCCCCATAGGTACCCTGTTATAAAGATAGCCATGAGCAGGAGCGCGGCATTCCATATCCAGGACAACAGAACGATTCCGCCTTGGCTCATTGCCCCGGTATTCCATCGGATGACGAGAAGAGCAGCCCAAATCCCGAAAAATGCCAAATTTCCAGCCAGGATAAGGTTCTTTGTGTTCCTCAGGAGTATAAGGCTCAGAATGCTTAAAAGCCCTGCACCAAGGACTGCGTAGAAGAGTAGATCCGCCCCTACGGAAACATAGAACAGCCCTAGAATGGGGCTAGCGACAACGATGATAAGGAGAAACTCATTCAGCACGCGGTATTTGGCGATGGTTTCTGGATGGGCTGAGGTAATGCCACTGGTGATAAAATTGTGAAATAGTGATGTAAAATTCATCTTCGGATATCAGGATTTACGAATAATTCTGGCGCTAGAATATCGTGATCTTCCCGTCTTTATCCACCGTTCCCCTGATAAAGGTATCCCCGTTAGAGAAGATGGGGAAGGAGTTCTGAAACGAGGAGATGATGACGATCGCCGAGGCCGCTCCCGCCACGTTGATGCCCGTGATGGAGAAGTCGAGCTTGTGGCCGATGGGGATGGCCACGTTGAGGTTGTCCTTGATCTCATCGATGGCGCCCCCGGGGCTCTGGCCTCCCGGGTGGGTGACGGTGTAGGTGGCGTTGTCGGGGAAAAACCGGTTGTGCTCCAGGTAGTACATGATCTGGGCATCGAGGATCTGCTTGACCATGGCCTGGGCCTCGGAGCCTGAGGCGCGCTGCCGGTAGACGCCGATCAGCGGCACGGCCCTGGCGGCCAGCACCCCTAGGATGGCGATCACCACCATGAGCTCGATCAGGGTGAAGCCCGTGCTCCTTCTCATCTCAGGCCCCCTCGGTGGCAGGGG
>QMLW01000377.1 GCA_003646935.1 Deltaproteobacteria bacterium | reverse complement strand
CTCAAGATCAGTCCGTATCCGCGGACCAACCAGAAACGGTATTGGTTCAGGAGTCGTGCTGATCAGAGATTCCCCTTCGGCATAGTCAGCAGGCTTGATGTTGATTTCGTGAGCGATTACGATTACTTGCGGGAATTTAAGAGGCCCGATGTGGGGACCGAATATAGGGCGCAGCTGGATGAGGAATCGGGAAGGCCCTTGGAGGAGGTGCAGTCCCCAACCAGGCGATCGGCACTGAGGTTGAGCAGGGATTTCCAGGATTTCTCCGTGCAAGCACTGGCCAGTTACTACCAGAGGCCAGAGCGGCCGGAGCAGAATACAACCGCACAACCCCTGGCAGGGTTGGACCTCGCAATCCTTCCGAGAAGGATCGTAACCCTCCCTGTTTTCTTTTCGCTTGAATCGGATTACGCCTCTATTTACCGGGAGACTGGTTACCGGGGACAGCGACTGGCCCTCGGCCCCTCGATAAGCTATCCCCTGTGGCCGATTCCCTTTCTCGAGATAGAGCCGTCAGTGACGTATCTCATGACCACGCAGTGGATAGAGGAACATCAGGGGCACAGGGTTAAGCAGACCAAGGATGCCTATGAACTGGGCTTGCGGATTTCCACGATATTGGAGCGGGTATTCGCTGTAGAGAGGGGTACCGTAAAAAGCGTAAAGCACAAGTTTCAGCCCGAGCTCACCTACATCCTTCGGCCATACCCGGAAGAATGGGAGTTCAGCCCATGGTTTGAGCCGGTAGATACCTTGGGCAGGATCAACTCGATCTCTCTGTCCCTTCAGAACTACCTTGATGCACGCAGGGAGGATAAGGAGGGAAAGCGGTCCTACTCTCAGAGCTCGAACCTGACGCTCACCCAGCCCTATGACCTCGATGAGGCCACGGAGGACAAACCACCGGGCGTGGAGAGGAAGCCCTTTGGCCCGTTGAGTGCAACGCTGAGCCTCACCCCCTATCCCGCCCTGAATCTCTCAGCAAGCGCCTACTACGATCACTATGAGGAGTATCTCTCGTCCGGGAGCGTGGGCTTAGACCTCACGGTAATGAGAGGGGGCTCGAGAGAGGATACCTATTCGATAGATTACGTGTACTCCAGGGATAGCACCAAGCAGTTGAACTATGAGATTGCCATAAACCTCTTGTACGGGTTATCCGTTGGGGCAGAAGGCATGAGAGACCTCATCGAAAAACACGACATCGAGGATACCTATTGGATAGAGTACCATTCACAGTGTTGGGGCATACGACTTCTCTATGAGGACCTGGATGAAGACAAGAGGATTATGCTCAACTTCTCCCTGTTGGGATTTGGGAGGATAGGGACCTTTACGATGGAGCAGGAGGAATTCGAGTAGGGGGTTCGTTCTTTGGCCTGAGATACCATAGGAGAACGCCGCTAAGCCCCATCAGCATAGAGAGGATCTGGCCCATGGTCATGAACGAGAAGACAAAACCAAGCTGCGGGTCCGGCTCTCTGAAGAATTCGACGAGAAACCGCATGGCGTTGTAGAGGAAAAGGAACAGGCAGAGAAGGGTTCCCTTTCTCAGGGGATGATCCTTTACCCGCCACAGGATCATGAAAAGAAGAACGCCCTCCAAGAGACATTCGTAGAGTTGCGAGGGATGTCTAGGGAGGTCTCCGGCTGAAGGGAAAACCATAGCCCAGGGCAGGGTGGTTACCCTGCCGTAGAGCTCGGCGTTGAGAAAATTACCAAGCCTTCCGAGGCCTAAGCCTATAGGGGCGGTGACGACGATAAGATCGGCGAATTGCCAGAAGCTGAATCCACGCCTCCTCACGAAGATGAGCCCAGCGATCAACACGCCAATCAATCCCCCGTGAAATGACATCCCCCCTTCCCAGATGGCGAACACCTTGAGCGGATAGGTGAAATAGAAGGGGAGATTGTAGGCGATGCAGTAACCGATACGGGCTCCCACAATGAGGCCAACCACCAGATACAGGAAGAGGTCATTGAGTATGCCGGTACGGATGGGGAGTCCTTTTTTCCTGATCTGATACCCAACCAGCAGGTAGGAGGCCATAAAGCCGAGGATGTACATGAGCCCGTACCAGCGTATGTGAAAAGGGCCGATCGTTACTATGGTTGGATCGAGGTTTGGATAACTCAGCATTGACCTTATCCCCCTGGCACGATATCATAAGAGAAGTGAGAAACAAATGTAAAATAACCTCTGTCCAATATTCCACCATTCCATTATTCCATGTGTGAGACAATATGGAACAGTCTCAAAAAAACCTTTTTAATTTCAATAAGTTGTAGAATTTCCGAGACGTTTCAATATCACCCAGGGCATTGAATAGTAATTTGGCAAGAGTGAGGTAAGCAGCACCATGGATATTAAGAGGGGAGATACGGCGGAGGTAGACATAGAGAAGGTGGTGTATGGAGGCAGGGGGCTTGCCCATGTCAACGGGATGACGCTTTTCGTTGCAGGGGCTGTCCCAGGTGATCGGGTCATCGCACAGATGGTGAAGGTGAAAAGGAAGTACGCCGAGGCGAGGATTGAAGAGCTGATCGAGGCCTCGCCTCACAGGATCATCCCCCCGTGTCCCTATAGCGACTACTGTGGTGGTTGTACCTGGCAGGGCATAACCTATGAGAAACAGCTCATCTACAAGCAGGCCTTTGTCGCCGACTCCCTCGGCCACATTGCCGATATCACCGGATTTAGGATCGATGAGGTAGTGCCATCTCCACGAATATTCGGGTATCGAAACAAGATGGAGTTCTCCTTTTCGGACAAGATATGGCCAGTGCCTCACGGGGATAGGGAAAGCTCTGGGGACAGGGGCGTTGCCCTCGGCCTTCACGTGCCGGGGACCTTTGACAGGATCATAGATATTGATGGATGTCTCCTGCCGGAGGCGAAGGGTACTGAGATATTACGAGAGGT
>QMLW01000376.1 GCA_003646935.1 Deltaproteobacteria bacterium | reverse complement strand
CTCCGAAGCTACATAGAGTTTATCCTATGGCATTACCGGATCATGGACTCGTTTTGGTACCTCTACATTACTGAGCGTTTCGATGAGCCTACCGCTGATCTACTGAACGAGCGGGTATGGGGACGTGTGCCAGCAATGGCGGCCAAGGATCTCGTGAAGCGATTCCATATCAGGGAGCGGGGGCTCAAGGGTTTTGTGGAGGCCCTGAGGTTTTGGCCCTGGACCATACTCATCGGATTCCAGATCCACCGCTCAGCGGATGAGGTGATTATCACCGTCCCTTCCTGTGTGACTCAAGAGGCACGCCTAGCACGAGGGCTGGGCGAGTATAACTGCAAGGAAATGCATCGCGCTGAGTTCGTGAGCTTTGCTCAGGAGATCGATCACCGCATCCAGGTGGAATGCGAATTCGCCCCACCCGATCCCCATCCGGATGACACCTTCTGTAGATGGCGATTCTTCCTGGGCGAGTAACCCGTGTTGTGCTTTCGGGTAGGGCCGCCAGGTGGCTTTAGCAACCAGGGAAATATACTACATCGATCCTTCCTTTGCGCCCGAGCCCCCATTCCGTGCAGCGGGTGGGCCCGCTATTCGTACGCAAGGCATTCCTCAAGGAGCTTCTGGAGGGCCTCGGTCAAAATGCCATCGAGTTTACCTTTAACATGATCCGGATCAAAGCCCATTCTCTTTTCCTTAGGCATGCTTGCAATGGTGCGAGTGACCACGGTGCGCTCCTTTATCTTGCCGATGAGCGCACGCATCTTCACCGTGTACTGAATATCGGTGGTCATAATCCCGGATTTGGCCTCCATCATAAAGGCATCGATCTTTCCCCCCACCACCAGCGTGAGATCCCTGGGGAGGCGATCGAGCCCGTCGGGGCTTTTGTCCCAGCCCTTGCAGCCGGTGATCTGAAAGCCATTGTCGGTGAAGTAGTCCTTCACCGCCTGGTTCACGGCATCTGAAAGGGTAATCCCTTGAAGTTTGATAAAATCGACCTTCTTATCCCCATGGCGCCTGATCCCGATGAGGTCCTTATCCTTTTCCTTTCTCAGATCCTCAAAGGGACAGAGGCCTACTACCTTTCCGGTGGGAGCAGCCTCCTTGTCCGCGAGGTAGCCCACCTCTACGAGATACGTCTTGCTCCCCGCGCACCCCGTCAAGGAAGCGACGAGAGCAAAGATCACGACAACGAAAAGCACCCTTGCCTTCATAATGGCCCCTCCTTTCCCCTAAAAAAGGTTGAACGTGTTCATCCCGTAACAGTAACTATAGGGTACTACACGTATGGGTGTCAAAGGAATCGAAATCTTCTCGGGGCTACCTCGAAGTTTAGGGCATAGATATATTTCTGCCCTATCCCCCTGCCCCGGGTGGGAAAGACCCTCCCTCACCTCCCCCATTCAGCTGCACGGCATGGAACCCTTGCCTGTCTCCATCTGCTGCTCGCGACGGGTTCTTCTTCTTGATTGACGGCCATAGTTATTTAAAAAATGACAGCGAAACGGGCAAGCCTATATTCACTATTGCATTTTCTTTTTAAAATTGATTACCTTATCCGACAACTCGAATCCCCTGATCAAGACAGAAAAGGAGCATGTGATGGAGCTGAAAAAATTATGGCATATATTCCAGACCCAATTCCCTATCCTATCCGATTGTATTCGTGAACGGTGATCACAGAATTCGCGAAAACCCATTGAAACGATCATTGAAAGGCTCAAAACCACGGCCAAGAGGAGTTTACCAGGGTCAACGTTCGCAACGAGAGGATCTACATTACCCCCGTGAGGGACGAAAACGGCCAGTTGGTGGGATATTTTGAGCGCTTTGAACGAAACTTCACCGCATCGCAATCCATTGAATAAATGCTAACTATTCTCTGTAATTTACGGTACTATAGGGCTAAAGATTCAAACATCCACCCTTCCACGGATAGTATCCAAATAAGAAGGGGGCACAGGAAAACTGTGATTGGGGAAGAATGATGATCGATCCTGAGAGGGAAAAGATTAGATCTATTTTTGAAGCCATGATCGACGGCGTCTACGTCATTGATGTCGATTTTACCATGAATTATATGAACGATGTGATGATTAAGGATTTTGGCAGAGCAACAGGCAGAAAGTGCTATCAAGTGCTTTTTGGACAGGAGAAAGCATGTCCTTGGTGCAGGGCAGAGGAGGTGTTTGCCGGCAAGACAGTTCGCTTGGAGCATTTCATTGAGAAGTTAGATAAAACATACGATATTGTTGAATTTCCACTAAAACATTCCGATGGCGCTATATACAAGGTAAGCATATACCGGGATATTACCCAGAGCAAGAAGAGCGAGCAAAAAATCCGGGCCTCAGAGGAGGACTATAAAAGGTTATTTGAGAATGTAGGCTGCGGCGTGTACATCAGCAGCAGAGAAGGGAAATTTCTCGACGCCAACAAGGCACTCCTGGATATGCTGGGTTATGAAAGAAAAGAGGAATTCTTGACAATTGATATTGCGAAAAACCTGTACCTGAGGCCTGAGGATCGTCGAAAGTTCCAGGAAATAATCGAGCGAGATGGGAAAGTAATCGACTACGAGGTTGAATATAGACGTAAGGATGGCACAGCTATTCCAATCTTACACACGGGTCATGTGCGGTATGATCAAGAGGGGAACGTCTTGGGGTATGAGGGAATCAATGTGGATCAATCCCAAAGAAAACAGATGGAAAAGGAAATCAAGGAAGCCAATGATTTCTTAAACAATATAATAAGAAGTTCACCGAACGCCATCATAGCAACCAATATGAAGGGGGATATTATCCTGTGGAACAGGGCTGCTGAAGAGAGCTTGGGATATACGGCAGATGAAGTCATTGGAAAGATGAATATCGAGAAGATCTACCCGGAGGGAACGGCCAAAGAGGTCATGAAAATGATGCGGAACCCGGAATATGGAGG
>QMLW01000375.1 GCA_003646935.1 Deltaproteobacteria bacterium | reverse complement strand
TCAATAGATATTTCACGATCCGTATCATTTACATCCCCCCGAGTATCATCTCCGCCGCCATTGAGGCGATGTTGAAGAAATGAAAAAAGGCGTTTGGAAAAATCCCCAGGATAAGCGAGATAATCGCCGTTATCACCAATGGGACCACCATCTTCATGGATGCCTCATCGAGATGTGGATTGACCGCCTCCTTGGGAGCCTTAAAGAAGGAATTATAGATTATGGGAAAAAAGTAGGCCACGTCCAACAGGGCACTGATGAGCAAGACAAAGAGAAAGACCACCTCCTTGGCCTCCAGCGAGCCCATGGCCAGATACCACTTGCTGATAAACCCGCAAATGGGCGGTGTTCCCGCAATGCCCATGGCCCCGATCGCAAAGGCCCCCATGGTCAGGGGCATCTGCCTGCCGATCCCGTCGAGTTCGCTGATATTTTCCTTGTGGGTCTTTACGTAGATGGCCCCTGCAACGAAGAACAGGGTGATCTTCATGAAACCGTGGCTGCCCATATGAAAGATGCTCCCGGTGATGGCGCTCGGGGTCAACAGGGCAGCACCCATGACGATTATGGAGAGGTTGTTGATGGTGGAGAAGGCCAGCCTCCTTTTGAGATTATCCTGGGCAAGGGCGTACAGGCCGGACACGACCACGGTAAACGCGGCGAAGTAGGCCAGGATAATCCAAAGGTCGAGCTGGTGGAGGAGCACTGGGCCGAACACGTAGAGGATAATCCGCAGGCAGCCGAATACGCCTGCCTTAACCACGGCCACGGCGTGGAGCAGCGCGCTCACCGGGGTTGGGGCTATCATGGCGGTGGGCAACCACTCATGAAGCGGCATGAGCGCTGCCTTAACGCCGAAACCCAGTATGAGAATGGCGAACAGGAAGATAAGGGTCGCGGATGAGCCATGGCCCAAGAGAAAACCGCCGGCCTTGAAGTCAAGGGTTCCCGTAAGGGTATAGATAAAGATGATGGCAAACAAGATGACCACGCCCGCGGTGAGGGTGTATGCCAGGTATTTCCTGCCCCCCATAATCGCATCCTCGGTCTCCTTGTGGGCAACCAAGGGGTAGGTGGCTACCGTCAGGATCTCATAGAAGATAAACAGCGTTAAGAGGTTGCCCGCAAAGGCGATGCCCATGGTTGCCGAGAGACACAGGGCGAAGTTGAAGAAGTACCGCGTCTGGGCATGTTCGTTCAATCCCCTGACATAGCCAATGGAGTAAACCGAGGTTGCAATCCAGAGGGCGGATGCCAGAACGCCGAAAAAGAGCCCGAACTGGTCCACCCTGAACTGCAAGGCCACCCCCGGCGTGAGCTTGATAATGGTATACTCCAGGAACCGTCCCTGCAACACGAAGGGGACCATGGAGAGCACAATAGAGAACTTGACCACTGAGGCCAGAATGGTCCAGAACTCCCGTAGATTTCTGTGCTTCTCGCCGGTAAAGAGTATGAGCAGGGCCCCTATAAGGGTTACGAGCACGGCTACAAGGGGACGTATGGATAGCATTGTCTCCATTGATTATGCCTTATTAATCCTAAAATCCCGGGGGGACGGCGAACTGTATCACCGCGGAAATGATCTCCCCGCTCAGGATACCCAACGATAGAATACCAGCTCCCGCAACCAGAATGGGCAAAAGCAGGCTTAGCGGTGCTTCCTCAAAGGCCACGGACAGCTCAGCGCCCTCATGAGCGCCTTCCTCCACCGGCTCGAGGTAGGCGTTCTCGATGACCCTGAAGAAAAGGATCACGTTCAGGAGGCTGCTTATCAGCAACACCGCCACAAAGACCCACTTGTGGGCGTCAATCGCACCGAGCACGAGATACCACTTGCTGAAAAACCCACAGGTCGGCGGTATGCCTATCACCGATAGACCTGCGATCACGAGCACTGCCATGGTAAAGGGCATCTTCCTGTGTATGTATCGGAGCCCGGGAATCTCCCTGCTGCCGTATCGATACATGATGGCGCCTACGATCAGAAAGAGGGCAAGCATCATGAAGGAATCGTTGAGGATATGCAGGATTGCTCCGGTGAGCCCGTTCCGGTTGGCAAGCCCCACGCCCAGGGCTATGTAGCCCACCTCGCTCACCAGGATATAGGCGAGCATCCTCTTTAAGTCGCTCTGCGCCAGGGCCATGAGTGCGCCGAACAGGATTGCTCCCGCGGCCATCCAGCCGAGAATGGTGGTTGCGGGGATCAACTCTATGGAGAAGCGGGGCTCAAATACCGTAAACATAATCCGTATCATCACATATGCCCCTACCTTGGTCATCAAGGGGGCAAGCAGGGCGCTCACCGGCGATGGGGCATAGGTATAGGCATCTGGAAGCCACACGTGTAAGGGGAAGAGGGCCATCTTCAGGCTCACGCCGACCAGGAAAAAGGCAAAGGCCACCAACACCACCTTTGACTGATACAGGGCGGGCAATATCTTGGTCAGATCAGCCATATTGAGCGAGCCCGTATTGATGTACAGGTAGCCCACGCCGAGCAAGTAGAAGCAGGCCCCGATTGTCCCGAAGATCAGATAGTTAAAGCTGGCAAATGGTGCACCCTCCTCTCCTACGGCTATGAGGGCATATCCTGAAAGGGATGCAATCTCCAGGAATACATAGAGGTTAAACATATCACCGGTTATCACGATCCCCAGAAATCCCGTCACCTGGAGGAGAAAGAGGCAGTAGAAGTACACCACCTTGTGCGGCAACTCCTGTTCAACGACCTTCCTGGATGAGATGGCTACGGTCAGGCTTATAAATGACACGATTACCAGAATAAAGGCATTCAGGTGATCCACCACATATTCAATGCCCCATGGAGGCTCCCAGGCTCCGAGATAGTAGTGGATAGTTCCGGTGGAAAGAACCGTTGACAGGGCATGAATGGATGCCAGCAAGGAGCCAGCAAGGGCCGTGATGGTAATAGGGTAACAG